>JADFWI010000121.1 GCA_015222985.1 Pseudomonadota bacterium
GAGGAAGAAAGAAAGCAACTTGAGGCCCAATTCCAACAAGCCCAGAAGATGGAGTCCATTGGCACGCTGGCTGGTGGCATTGCTCATGACTTCAATAATGTGCTCATGGGTATCCAGGGGCAGGCATCCCTGATGTTGCTGCGTACTGATCCCGATCATCCCCATTTTGAACGTCTCATAGGGATAGAGGATATGGTTCGAAATGGGGCAGGCCTTACCAAACAACTCTTGGGTTTTGCCAGGGGCGGCAAATACGAGGTCAAACCGACTGATCTAAACGAACTAATTGAGAATACTTCCGAGATGTTTGGCCGCACCAAAAAAGAGTTGAATATTCATAGAAGACACCAGAAGGACATCTGGCCGGTCGAAATAGATCGGGGGCAAATTGAGCAAGTGTTGCTAAACCTCTATGTAAATGCCGGGCATGCAATGCCAGGCGGGGGACACCTCTATATTGAAACAAGTAATGTTATGCTTGACGAAAAGGATACCAAGCCATTCGGGGGGAAGCATGGCAATTACGTGAAGATCTCTGTGACCGACACTGGCGTTGGTATGGATGAGCTTACCCAGCAAAGGATATTTGACCCGTTTTTTACCACCAGAGAGGTGGGCCGTGGAACAGGCCTAGGTCTTGCCTCTGCTTATGGGATCATCAAGAATCATGGTGGCATCATCAATGTCTATAGCAAGAAGGGTGCAGGAACCACCTTTAACATTTACCTGACAGCTTCGGGAAAGGAAGTCACAATAAAAGAAAAGAAACTGGCTGACGAAATCTTGAAGGGTACAGAGACTGTTCTTCTTGTAGATGACGAGGATATGATTCTTGATGTCGGCAAGGATATGCTCGGAGAAGCGGGCTACAAGGTACTGCTGGCCAGGAGCGGGAAAGAAGCAGTAGAAGTCTGCGGGAAACAGAAGGACAACATTGATCTGGTTATTGTCGACATGATCATGCCGGAGATGGGCGGTGGCGAGGCCTATGACAGAATAAAAGAGATCAACCCTAAGGTAAAGGCCCTGCTTGCAAGTGGCTACAGCATAGATGGCCAGGCCACCGAGATCTTGGAACGAGGCTGTGAGGGCTTTATTCAGAAGCCCTTCAGTGTGAAAGAGCTATCTGAAAAAATCAGGGAGATTCTAGACAAAAAATAATGGCCAAAAGCCGAGACGATATTTCTCGGCCGCTTCCTTTTGGTCGCTCGAGCCCGCAGGGTACTGAGATCATATCTTTTTTCTTGACGATTTTTTCTGGAACGCCTATTTATGTGGTAAAATTAGACGTTGCGGTTTTAAACGTTGGGCAGGATATATAGCGCTATGACATTGGGTAACACCGGAAAAAAGAAGCTCAGTATCGGCATTGTGGGCGGGGGAAAACGGTGTGAGACGATCCTTGAGATGTTCCAGCGTCAGACGCCCCCCAAGGTGAATGCTTCGGTAGTCATCGTGGCCGATGCAAATTCCGAGTCTCCTGGCTACAAGTATGCCGGGGAGCTGGGAATTGAGACAACAACTGATCTGGAGGCCTTTGCCGAGCGACAAGACCTTGACTTTATACTCGATCTCGCAGGCTCCAAGGACGCTTTGATCCGTTTATTGGTAAGGAAAGGCTCCAGGGTTCCGGTGCTTGATGCAGTCAGTTCCAATCTCTTTTATGACGTTTTCAACATTCAAAAAGAATTGATTAATACGCGGAGATCTCTGAGACAAACCAAGGCATTCTTGGAGCGTGTCATCAATAGTATCCAGGAGGAGATCCTTGTGATCGATACGGAATTCAAGATTGTGGATGCCAATGATGCAGCTATAAAGGCCGCCGGACTCTCAAAAGAACAGGTCCTCGGCAAATACTGCTATCAGGTTTCTCACCAGTCTGAAATACCGTGCAATTCCAAGGATCACCCCTGTCCCATGCAGGACGTTCTCAGTACCGGCACCCATTCTCAAGTGATTCACAAACACTACAAGTCTGACGGAGAGGTCAGATACTATGAGCTCATTCATTATCCCTTAAAAGACGAAAACGGCAAGGTGGCACAGGTCATTGAAATAGGCCGCGATATATCAGACGAATTGGAAAAACGGGTGGCCAGGCGGGCCAAGGAACTAAAAGAGGACTATGCGAGGCTGGTTCAGGAAGACAGGATGATCTCTTTGGGAAAACTCATGTCAAGCGTAGTTCATGAGATTAACAACCCACTTTCCGGAATCATCAGCCTGAGCAAATTGATACTGCGCAACCTCGAAGAAGAGGCGACAGATGAAAAGTCCCTGGAAACCATGAAACAGCACCTAAGCCTGGTGGTCTCGGAGACAAGTCGCACCAGCAAGATCGTCTCTAACCTCCTTTCATTTTCCCGGCAGGTTAAAGTGGAAGTGCAGGACGTCGACATGAACGAGGTCATTCACCGGGTATTCAGTATTGTAGGTCACAAGGCCAAGCTCCAAAATATTCCGGTTCACTTTGAGCTGGATAAAGCACTGCCCGCGGTTAAGGGAAATTCTGCGCAGCTCGAGCAGTCGATCATGAATATTGTCTTTAACGCCATTGAGGCCATGCCTGACGGCGGCAAGCTGACCATTTCCACACGTCGCGATGACACTGAGAAGCATGAAGTAGTGGTTGAGATCCAAGACACCGGGCCCGGGATCTCGCAGAAGAACCTTCCCTATATCTTTGAGCCTTTTTTCTCCACCAAAGGGGAGGCCAAGGGGGTTGGGCTGGGGCTTTCGGTGGTTTACGGAATCATACGGGATCATCAGGGGAATATTACGGTGAAAAGCGAGGTGGGAAAAGGGGCCCGTTTCACTATTAAACTGCCGGCATTTGAGTCCGAAACCAGGCATTAAGCCCGGAATTGCTGCGCATCTAATGATTTGCACGTGAAGAAAGCATGAGGCCAGAATTGAACATCATGGTAGTGGACGATGAACTCATTGTCCGTGAATCTTTGAAGGGCTGGCTTGAAAAGTTTGGCTATGGAGTCGATACTGCCGAGGATGCCCTGGACGCCTTAGAAAAGCTTGAGAAGGAGAGCTACGATGTCCTCCTAGTGGATATTAAGATGCCGGGCATGGACGGACTTGAACTCTTGAAGAAGGTAAAAGAGGATCAGCCGGATGTAATCGTGGTTATGATCACGGCCCACGGTTCAATTGAGTCGGCCATTGAGGCCATGAAAGCAGGTGCCAGTGACTATCTCATGAAACCTTTTGATCCGGAGAACCTTGAACTCTTAATCGAGAAACTCGTTCAGACCAAGAAACTTGTAGAGCAAAACAAGTGGCTAAGAGAATCCTATGAAGGCAAATCCCGGTTCCAAGACCTCATTGGGCAGTCCGAAGCCATGCAAAAGTTGTTTCAACTTATCCAGGACGTAGCCCCAAGTGATACCCCCGTGCTTATCGTTGGGGAGACCGGCACGGGAAAGGAGTTGGTCGCAAAGGCTCTCCACGCATTGAGCCCGCGCCGTTATGCCCCTTTTGTGGCCGTGAACTGTGGCGCTTTTACAGAGACCTTGCTCGAAAGCACCCTGTTTGGTCACGAGAAGGGGGCTTTCACGGGTGCCCACCATATGCAAAAGGGTCGCCTTGAGATGGCTGATGGAGGTACACTATTCCTGGATGAGGTGGCTGAAATCAGCCCGAAGATGCAGGTGGATCTCTTGAGGGTGCTCGAAGAAAAGAAGTTCTACCGGCTGGGGAATCCCAAGCCCATGACCGTCGATTTTAGGCTCGTCTCGGCCACCCATCGTGATCTTGAGGAGGCTGTTCAGGACAGGGCCTTTCGGCAGGACTTTTACTATAGGATCAATGTGATCATGATCGTCGTGCCGCCCTTAAGGGAGAGGAAAGAGGACGTGGAGCTTCTGGCCCATCACTTCCTGGGGCGATACAACCAGGAATTGAACAAGAATATTGCTGGAATCAGCAAGGAGGCCCTGGATATTCTGACCAGTTACGACTGGCCCGGCAACGTAAGGGAGCTTGAAAACGTGATCGAGCGTGCTGTCGTGATTGGTAAAAAGCGAAAAATCACCCCTGCGGACCTCCCTTTTCAAGGTGTGAGTATTCCCAGGAAAACCATGGCTGGATCTCTTGAAAAGGTAGAAAAGGGCCACATATCAGAGATGCTCGGGGCCTGCGGGTGGAATATTGCCCGCACTGCCAGCTTGTTGGGCATCAACCGCACCACGCTCTACAAGAAAATCAAGAAATACGGGCTCAAGCAGCCAGCCTCTTAAAGGGATGAACCAA
>JADFWI010000615.1 GCA_015222985.1 Pseudomonadota bacterium
ATATGTGTGATATTCCGAGGATTATTTTTTGAGCATAACGCAGAGATTGGGCAAAAAGACCATTTATGGATGGACACTAGTTGAGGATGTACTTCCCAGGGTTCACAGGAATGCCGTTCACGTGCACCTCATAGTGGAGGTGAGGCGCTGTGCTTCGGCCCGTATTTCCCACCAGGCCGATCTTGTCTCCGCGCTTGACGTGGGTACCCCGTCGGGCCAGCCATTTTTGCATGTGACCATACCGTGTGACCTTGCCATGCCCGTGGTCTATCACAAGCATATTACCCAGACCGCCTTTCTTGCCCGCAAAGGTGACCACACCGTCGGCCGGCGCAACAATCGGCGTACCCCGACGCGTGGCAATATCAAGTCCCCTGTGGAATTCTTTCAGGCCGGTAAAAGGCGATATACGATATCCAAATCCGGAAGAAAACCATCCTGTTGTTGGCCGGATGGCAGGGGTTGAGGCAAGCAACGATTTTTGATCCTGCAAGTAGTCATGAAGCTCCTCAAAGGCCTGTTTCTGGACAACTGAGGCCTCATCGAGTTGTTCCAACTGGGCATGCATTGCCCGAATAACGCTGCTATGATTTTCAGTAAGGGGCGGCAGGTTTTCCAAATCTGCCCCCATGGTCCCGCCTATTCCAAATACGGCATCCTGGCCGGCAGGAGCTTCCACGTTGGCAATGACCCTTAATTTCTTTTCAAAATCATGCAATGCCTTCATTTCTGAATTGAGCGCACGGATCTTATTGGCATACGCATGAATCTGAGATCGCTGACTCGTCACCTCTCGCTTGAGAGAACGCACGGAGGGTATTGTACTCTTTAAGGCAAGATAGTCATGGATTATGAAAGAAATGCCCGTCAGGCCAAGGAGGATAACGCAAGCCATCAACCCGAGGAATACCCTTGAGAACTTGACCTGCTTGACGTTGGAGTTATCTTCCGGAACTATGAGAAAGGTGATCTTCCTGTTTGGCAAAGCTACGACCTCTCAATTTGCAAGAAGCATTAAAAGCAGCCTAACGAATTTTGGCGTTATTACCAGAAGTTAATGAGACCTGTCAAGGCTTTTCTCATTCAAATTTCTTGATTGTCAAATTGGTTGTGAAACAAGCAAGCATCATGCCAACCAGAAACTGCCCAAAGAGATCGCCATTTTCATACATATCGGCAAAATAGCTGTAGATCATTAGCGCCATCTGTCATACGTCTTGAAGGAAACAAATCGACGTTCTTCGGCTCTCCGCTCCGCAGCAAACTCACGAGCCGCAACCGGCGATGTTAAGGTCGGAAACTCTGAGGGTCGGAGATCCGGAGGGGCCATAGAATTTGAGGTCACTGCCCACACCGTCCACGGCCGCAAAAAGCGTCACGAGATTGCCGGAAACGGCAACACCCTTTACCGGAAACGCAGTTTCACCCTTTTCAATCCACAAACCAGCGGCTCCCACAGAAAAGTCTCCGGAGATAGGATCTGCCGTGTGCAGCCCCATGATATCAGTAACCATAAGGCCTGCATCCACAGACGACAGAAGCTCATCCGGATGAGACGAACCGCTTTTGATGTAAAAATTCGTGCTTTGCACAGTTGGAGGCGCCGTTATCCCCCTGCGCCCTGCGTTACCCGTAGAATGCCGGTTTTCCTTGTTGGCCGTATATTGGTCATACAACAGACCCTGTACAATGCCCTCAGAAACCAACACGCTCCGCTCGTGGAGGGATCCCTCGTCATCAAAGGGACTCGAGGCCATGCCCCCTGAATAGAGCCCATCGTCCACAATAGTCACATGGGGTGAAAAGATCGATTCACCCAAACGGCCGGCCAATATCGATTTTCCCTTCTGCACGTTATCGGCCATAAAGCATGCCGACAGCACCTGCAAGACATCAGAGGCTACCCAGGGAGGAAGTATGGCAGGCACCTGCATGCTCGTCAGGGGCCTGGCACCGAGCATGCTGATCGCCCTTCTGGCTGCAGTGGCGCCGATAGCCTCCATGTCGAGTTGATCAAAAAAAGGCGAAAAACCATAATCCCATCCCATTTCGGCATCTTCTCCATCTTCAGCTACCACAAGAACGCTGCCGGTAACAAAGGTCTTCTCATAGGAAAGCTTAAGACCGGTGTGGTTACAAATTGTTACAGTGCCAGCGGTCTCATTGTAACCCGCCTTTCGAACCTTCCTGATGCGCTGATCGGATGACCGTGCCGCAGATTCAAGACTTCTTGCCCTGTCAATCTTCTTCTCAACAGGAATCGTGGCAAGATCACAGTCGAACTGTTCAAGCAGAGGCTGGGCTTTCTCAGATGGTGAGGGGAATCCAACAAAGGGGTCCGGGTCTGTCGAAGAAGTCCCTTGAACCACCCGATCCACCAGATCAGACGCGGCGCCTGGTGACAAGTCTGTGCAGTAGGCAAATCCCAACCGTTGGCCCTTTAGCGCTCTTATGCTTAGGCCGACATTCTCGGCCGCCACAAAAACGTCCAGGACGCCATCCTTGATCTCAAGGGTGAGTCCCTTGGAGGAAGTATAGAAGACCTCATAGGCATCCAGGGCATTTTGAGCCAGTCTTGCCATGATGGAATCTACAACCGGACCTGAATCGATCATTTTGGCTCCTCATCTCCAAGAAACTTCAGCATGGCTATCTCATCGCAGTCCGGGAACTTCACACACTTGAGACAGTCCGCCCATATTTTTTGCGGCAACAACGCCTTGTCTATTGTTTGAAATCCATGCTTGGCAAAAAAAGCAGGACGATATGTTAGCGCAAAAACCCGTTTGATTCCCAGGTCGTGGCCCTCGGCTAGAGCTGCGGTCACAAGAGCCGAGCCTATCCCTCGCCTCTGATATCGCTCGCGAACTGCCAGCGAGCGGATCTCTGCCAGGTCTTCCCAACAGACATGAAAGGCACAAACACCGATAATGGATCCCCGGGATTTCTCCTGAAAGATGCTAAAATCCCTCAAGGCGTCATAGAGGTCGCTTAGCGCCCGAGGCAGCAATTCTCCCCGGGCAGCATGTCTATTCAAAAGCCGGTGAATGGCCTTCACGTCATGAACAGTCGCTTTGCGAATCATTGGTTTGTGTTTGCCCTCTGTCCGTTCAATCGCAGGTCAATATCAACCTGTCGGGTCTTGTTCTTCTGATGAGGCGGTTTTTTTGATCTTTCTTCGGGAAAACAATAGATAATACAGAATAAGTATCGGATATGGAAGAAACGCTTGCTCAAAATCACCCTGGAAAAGCGCATAGGTCGAATACGCCACACAGCACAAGATAA
>JADFWI010000616.1 GCA_015222985.1 Pseudomonadota bacterium
CGAGTTCCTTCGAGATTTTTTCGCCCGTTACACAGGCGAGTTCTCCGCCTGGCGATTTCTCCCGAATCATCCTTGCGACTTGCTCGTTAATAATTGTACCTGATCGGTGTTTAGTAGAGTACTTTCCTGCATCTTCGTGGGTCATGGTCGCTCAAACCTCCTTAAGAATATTTTATTTAAGAAACTGTGTGAATCTAAGACCAAATGTAGAATCTGGATTTATTTTTTACATGAGTCAGGCACAGATCTGGCCATTTGCTGGTAGATATCTTTAATTTATATTATTGACGAATATTTGCATATAAAAATGTTCATTAACTTCAATAAATTCCCTTGGAGTAAATGAAAGTTTTTGTCTTAATTCCTCAGGAGAGAATCGCATTTCTACCGGAGGACCAAAAGGAGTATTTTCCTCATCCAATAATCCTTCAGAAAATTTTTTCGTCTCATTCAAGAGTTTCTCCTTTTGATTATTATTTAGTGACCACTTTATTAGAGGGGATTGTCCGTCAGATGCGGTGATTTATTCGATCATCTTGATACCATTGCCACCTTCAGTCCAAATCCAATAAAGACACATCCGCAGAGCTTGCGTGCAATCGACTGTAGACTTTGATTTTGCTGAAATGCCAAGGCAAGCTTGGATGAGACATGGATGAGAAAAGAAAGGTATGTAGCGCTAATAATCATGAATACCAACGTCATGATCGCATAGGCAGTAACCAGACCATTTTCAGCCGACTTGATGAACACAGGGAAGAATGCCATGAAGAAGAATACTGCCTTTGGATTGAGAAGAGTTATGGAAATCGCCTGCCTGAAGGGCAGGCCACGAGCCTGGGTTACATCTACTTCTTTTTTTGGACTTACGAAGATTGACTGCAGACCAAGGAAGATCAAGTAACTTGCCCCGGCAATCCTGATGACGTGGAACAGAGATGGGTGAGCAAGGAAAAGGGCAGACACGCCAAGCAGGGAGAGTGAAATCAGGCAGGCATCACCGACCATGATGCCAAGCATGGCCAAAAGACCCCCTTGGACACGAGAAGTGGCAGCGGTCTTCGCCACGAACACCGAGCCGGGGCCGGGCGCAAGCACAACAACTATGGAAGCAAGGCTAAATCCTACCCAATCAACACTTACCATTGATTTATCCCTTTGATCTAACAATGAGTAATCAGAATTAATTCCACTATATTGAACAATTATATAAAAAATTCGTCGACATATAAAGAATGATGATTAAATATTTCAATTTATATCGAGTCTATTGAGAAATGAAACCCATATCAACTTAGAACCTGGGATTTAACCCTGGTCTTTTTCTCAATGATATTCTTCAAATGGGCCAAGAGCAGGTTTGATCCTTTTTAAGCGCTAAGCGGATAAGGCATTTGCTATACTACAAACCAGCTCAAAGGCCTCGTCGAAGTTGAACCTGGCAAAATCTGCAGGACGAAGCACCGGCCTTAGCTGGCCTCCCAATTGCCTATCGAGCTCCAGCTTCCGCTCAGCAGAGACGTCAACGGGGGCATTACCGGGCACTTTGAGTTTTGCCCTCACCATGCTGAGGAAGTCGGGATTTTGAGAATCCAGTCTTATCTCGCGGACAGCATGGTACAGATCATAGAAGTCACGGATCGCAGGCTCTTTTCTGGTCATCGCTGCAC
>JADFWI010000122.1 GCA_015222985.1 Pseudomonadota bacterium
TGCAGGCACCTTCATGATTGGAAGTCCTTCAAATGAACCGGGTCGGTATGCCATTGAAACGCAGCACAGGGTGAACCTGACAAATGGGTTTTACATGCAGACCACGGAAATAACCCAGGGGCAGTGGAGGGCAGTGATGGGGAATAATCCTGCCGCAAATAAGGCCTGCGGAGATGACTGCCCTGTGGAGCAGGTTTCATGGAATGATGTGCAGGCATTCATCCAGAAACTCAACGAAAAGGAAGAAACCAACAAGTACAGGATTCCCACCGAGGCCGAGTGGGAATGTGCGTGCCGGGCGGGGAGCACGACAGCATTTGCCAACGGAGGCATAATGGCAACAAAGCTCAAATGTGGTTTTAATCCTAACCTGGATGTCATGGGTTGGTACTGTTATAACTCAGATAATATGACTCATCCAGTTGCCCGGAAGAATGCCAACGCCTGGGGCCTTTATGACATGTATGGCAATGTCGCGGAGTGGTGCCAGGATTGGTTTGGTACCTATCCTAATGATGAGGTTACAGATCCAAACGGGCCATCCTCGGGATCGTACCGTGTGATGCGGGGAGGCGTCTGGTACAGCTTCGCTCGCGACTGCCGTTCTGCGAGTCGCTACGGGAGTCCGCCACACTATAGGTTCTACTACCTCGGCTTTCGTATTGCCAAGACGCCGTGAGTTTTAATTGAACTTAGAAATTCACGTCCTCCCCCGAATAGCGGGATCTTCGATGGGCATGGATTCTTAACCTTAAAATCAGGCAATCATGAATTATATCGCCGCAAAAGTGAGAAGAAAAATCATACAAAAATATGCAATATTGAAAAAAACTGTTGACAATATTTTTTGAAATAGATAATCATAGATTAAACATTTTTCCTGTTAGAAAAAACAAGGAAACGTCCTATAAGAATAATAACTTTCAGGTCCTCGGATGGAGAGCTCAATTGCTTCCTGTAGAAGGAAGGCCACATGCCGGTGGACGACATCACTGATCGGTACTGGAGATAAGGAAGATTTGAGGTTCGATTCAAAGGGGTCAAATGTTACTCTAACCTTTAACATTTAAACAAAGAAGGAGGAATTAGTCATGAGAAAATTGTTGATTAGCGTATTGGTGGCTGTTTTTACACTCGGTTTTGTTGGGATGGCCGCCGCAGACACCGTAGCGGAGATCATTAAACGGGGTGAACTTCGCGTGGCCTGCCAGACACAGGGGCCTCCGATGAGTTTTGTGGACAAGAAAGGCAAGCGGTCAGGGGCAGTCATCGAGATTGCCCGCCTTATGGCCAAGGAAATGGGTGTTAAGGTCAAATTCTTGAGTTACGATTGGGACGGTCTCATCCCGTCCCTCATGGCCAAAAAAGCGGACATACTGGCCGCTGATATGACACCAACCCTCATGCGATCTCTAAAGGTCTCCTTTACCGTTGGTTACTACGATGTATATGCGGCATTTTTTGCGAAGAAGGGAGCTAAGTATAAGTCTCTGTCCGATATCGACCAGCCGGGTGTGAGGGTGGCCGTACTGTTGGGCAGCACGGGCGAGACTGACGCAAAGAAACTCTTGAAAAAGGCGGAGATCAAATCTTACAAGGGCGGCGGTCCTATGCTTATCAACGCTGTCTTGGGCGGCAAGGCCGACCTTGTCTTTAATGACGCCTGTTCGGTCGTAGCACAGTTGGCTGACTTTCCGCCCAACAGCATGGAGGCCATACCCGGGAAATACTCGGAATTTCCCGTTAGCTTTGCAGTCCGACCCGAGGATGCGCATCTTTTGCGTTGGACCAATCTTTTCTTCTTCTGGATTCGCTCGGACGGCCGCCTGCAGACCATCAATGACTACTGGATTAATACCCTGGAGTGGAGGAAGGATCACTAA
>JADFWI010000123.1 GCA_015222985.1 Pseudomonadota bacterium
ACAATCTCAATCTTCCTCCCTATATCATCGCGGATAAGCTTCAGAAGCCTCTGGGTGACCTCAATGGGCTTAGCCTGGGTGGGGACATAGGCCTTATGAAGGATCTCACGGTTTTCGTTAATAAGCGCGTACTTGGTAGTCGTGGATCCAATATCGATACCGAGGTATACCCTGGTCTCTTTGCGCAAGGACTTTCTCTGGATCTCGTTTGTGTCCGGAAACGTCGTCTGCTTCAACGCCAATCTTGGGGCCGCCGGCACAGAAAGCTCATTGTCACGTCCACCGGCCTTGAGCATATCAAGATTCACCCGGTCTTGCCTGCTCAATTCCAGGGCCTGCAACGCGACTCCTAAGGCGCCTATGGACGTATTACAGGAAGGTACAACTAACCCCGGGAAATAGCTCCTGAAGGCCTTCACCTGGAGATCGTTCAACGAAAGGCCACCGACAAAAAGAATCGGTTCTTCAAGTACCCGATTAGAAACGATGGTACTTACATAGTTTCTGGCATTTCCAACGTGCAGGCCGTAAATAATATCCTCGAGCTTCTCTCCTTTGTTCTGAAGGTGAATCATATCGGACTTTGTAAACACCGTGCAGCGGCAGGCCACATTGGCGGGCTTGTCGCTCTTCAGGCCAAGCCTGATAAAGTCCGCCAATATCTTATCGATCCGATCCAAAGAAGTATCCGTTTCTTTGCTATACATGGAGGTAGCCAATCTCTGGGCCTGCTGATCGATGAAGGACCCAGTACCTGATGCACAGAGACCGTTCGTATTAAAGTACTCCAATTCCCAGCCACCCGGCCCACCCCGGTCTTCAACATCGTAATGATTGATCTGCAAAAGGGCTGTCTCCTGCCCCCCCATACTGATGATCGTCCTAACGTCCGGCCTCACGAAAATGGCGCCCAGGACCTGGCTGATGGTCTCGAATTCATAAAATGTCCCCAATTCCTCACTAAGCTTTTTCCCGTGATTCCCGGTAAAGGAAAAAGACAAGATTCTATCTTGCCCGAATTCCTTGTACAGGTCCTGGATAAGGGCCAACACCGCCTCATCGACTTTGCCAAGGTGGCGGTCGTAGGGGGATTCGTAGACAACCTCTCTCTTATGGTTGATGACGATACAATTCAGGCTAACGGACCCGACATCAATACCCACATAATAACGCTCAGAATCTTGGGGCTGGTTTTCCCGCTTAATGGATATCTTTTTCATCACTCAGACAACAGATGCCTCCAGAATGTTCATAAATGCACATATCCATTTATCTTTTCTAACCTTTCCCTGTCAAGTGATATCGCTCTCCAATCCACGGCCACACCAAAGTCGATCGGGTTTTCCCAAATTAGAAGGAGTTGCGACGCCTAAAATTCGTGCTGTCTTCAAGGCGTCAGCCGCAAATTCGAAATGGTTCGACTGGCCGGCAGAGCCTATTTAGATTCGCACCAGCAGAGCTGGTGGTTTAACGTGATTAATTATTGTCTTTTGTTCAGGATAATGCTAGGCAGTGCCCATCCGTCCGTGGGTCGGGACTCAGCCAAATCTCTACTTTTTCCGTCGGGGAGATCATGACAAAACAAAGGGAACCGTTAAAAATACTGATTAATGCTGTTGATCCGGAAGAATGCAGAGTTGCCCTGGTAAGACGGGGACACCTTGAGGATTTTAGCATCGAGACCGCTGCCGGGGAGCTGACCCGGGGCAACATCTATAAAGGAGTAATCACGGGCGTTGAGCCTAGCCTGCAGGCTGCTTTTGTTGATTACGGGGCAGACAGAAACGGGTTTTTGCAGCAACACGAAATCCACAGTGACTATTATGTTGACGGAGCTGTGGCAAGCAAAAAAGGGCCCCTCACTATCCGACACCTTATCGAGCCCCGCCAAGAACTTCTGCTCCAGGTGACCAAGGAACCCATCTTGCACAAGGGTGCGCTGGTTACGACTTATATATCTTTGCCGGGTCGCTATTGTGTGTTGATGCCTGGAGGAAAGAGCTCCGGAATTTCAAGAAAAATCGAGGATGAGAAAGAAAGGCAGCGCCTCAAGGGCATCATGAGTTCCCTGAAGATTCCCGAAGGCTTTGGAACTATTGTTCGCACAGCAGGCCACCAACAAAAAAAACGCGAAATCTCCAAAGACATCCGCTATCTGCTTCGCCTGTGGGAAAACATCAAGAAACAGGGCCTTTCCAAGCGTGCCCCTTGCCTGCTTTACAAAGAACGTCATCTCGCCATTCGCGCCATACGGGATCGTCTCACATCTGATGTGAACGAAATCCTTGTGGACGACAAGGACGTTTGCCGGGATGTGAAGGATTTCATTCGGATAGTATCTCCCAAGCACACAAAGATCGTCAAGCTGCATAAAGATCCACGGCCCATTTTTACCAGGTATCATATCGAAGACCAGATTGCCTCTATCTTTGCAAGCCGGGTCAGATTGAAATCCGGCGGTCATATTGTGATAAACCCCACAGAGGCCCTCGTCGCCGTTGATGTGAATTCCGGCCGATCCACCAGGGAAGGATCTATGGAAAAGACGGCGTACATGACCAATATGGAGGCGGCAACCGAAATTGCCAGGCAACTGCGCCTACGGGATCTTGGCGGCTTGATCGTTATCGACTTCATAGACATGCGGGAGCGCAAACACAATCAAGCTGTGTATAAAGCCTTCAAGGAGCACACGAAGCTCGACAAGGCCCGCATCAATGTCGGCATGATATCCAAGTTCGGACTTATGGAACTCACTCGTCAGAGAATAGCCGCATCCATAGAGTATGGCAGCTTTATTCCATGTCCTCATTGTCAGGGAAAAGGACTGGTTCCCTCGGCCGAAAAGCTCGCCCTGGAGTTCATGAGAAGGCTTCGTTCTGAGGTCCTGGACAACACCACTAGGCAGGTGAAAGGCGTGGTCCCACTTAATGTGGCAGGCTATTTGCTGAACAAAAAACGTAAAGAGATCCTTGATGTGGAGATGAGGCGAAACATAGCCATCACCGTAGAAGGAGATCCCGCCTTGCAACCAGGTGAAAGCCGCATTATTCGTGAATAGGGAAAGATAGTATGAACTGGGACACCTTTGTTGATGTCTTACTAAACATCCTGTACACACAGACCGGACTTTTCAGCCTTCATCATAAGCTTGTTATCATGTGGGCAATCGGCTTGTTTTTCATCTATCTGGCAGTGGCAAAAAAATACGAGCCATTGCTCTTGCTTCCCATCGGCTTTGGCATTTTTATTGTCAACTTCCCGCTGACCCCCCTAATGGGCTTTGACGTCCACGGCAAACGGGAACTCTTCAACATTTTTTACCACTATGGGGTGGAATGGGAGGTTATCCCGTGCCTTATATTTCTAGGACTGGGAGCAATGACCGACTTCGGACCCCTTATTGCCAATCCCAAAACTCTGGTCATAGGAGCCGGGGCTCAACTCGGAGTATTCATCACCTTCCTGGGGGTCCTGCTTTTTGGATTTACCATGAAGGAGGCCGCGTCAGTGGCGATTATCGGAGGGGCTGACGGACCTACAACGATCTATCTCACGGCCAAGCTTGCCCCCCACCTCCTCGGGGCCAACGCCCTTGCTGCTTATTCTTACATGGCCATGGTCCCATTGATTCAGCCCCCGATCATGAGGCTGTTCACAAACAAGCAAGAACGAAAAATCGTGATGAAACAGTTGAGGCCCGTATCCAAGCGTGAAAAGATATTTTTTCCCCTCATCGTGGCAGCACTAATAGCTCTCTTGATCCCTGCAGTAACCCCCTTAATGGGGATGTTCATGTTTGGAAACTTCATGCGGGAAAGCGGGGTTGTGGACAGACTGGCCGGATCAGCACAAGGCTCCCTGATGAATATCGTCACCATATTCTTGGGAATCTCCGTGGGCGCCACTATGCAGGCGGAAAAGTTTCTGACTGCCAAGCCATTACTCATCTTTACCTTCGGACTGCTCGATTTCGCCGTGTGTACGATGGGAGGCATCCTTACGGTAAAGATCATGAACCTTTTTCTAAAGGATAAGCTAAACCCACTCATCGGTTCGGCAGGCGTTTCCGCAGTACCGATGGCAGCACGGGTAACGCAGACAATTGGCCAGCAGGAAAATCCCAACAACTTCTTGCTCATGCACGCTATCGGACCAAATCTGGCCGGTGTTATCGGCAGCGCCTCCGCGGCGGGGATGTTGATCGCCATGTTTGGTTGAGATAGGGAAAGCGAACTGGAGTCCATCCGGAAATCCCGCTTTATGTCATTTCGACCGAAGGCATTTGTAACCGTTCACGGGTTCAGGGTTTACCAAAAATCTAAACCGTTGATTCGTGGTTTTGTCCCGCCGCATGCCTACTGCGGGCTAGCCCGCAGTAGGCGGGTGAACGAAAGAAACGCAACCCCTTCCGGGGCGTAGGCCCTACCGGCCGGAGGCTGAACGGTGAACTCTGAACCTGTGAACGCCTACGAAATACTTTAGGCACTCGGAACAAGAGGACATTGCAATGGAAGCCATTGATTGGAACTATGCTATCTCCACATTGCTGATACGTTTTGTTGGCATATTTGTGGTCCTTGGTATCCTCCAGGTGGTCATGCAGATCACGGGAAGGATCTTTGCCCGTCTGGATGCCAGGAAGGAAACAGTGTCACCAAAACCCTCGGCACGCTCGGGACTCAGTCAACCAGAAGCCGCCGCTGTTGCTATGGCTCTTTACCTGCATGACAAAAGCACTTAGGGCT
>JADFWI010000617.1 GCA_015222985.1 Pseudomonadota bacterium
AATCACACTGCAGAAAGTAAATCGGGGGGACCGGTCATTAGCTTTCGCGGATTAGATAATAGCATATATTATACACTTGATCCGGAATCAAAGGACTATGTGAATCTTTCAGGCTGCGGGAACACGGTCAACTGTAATCATCCCGTGGTTCAAGAATTCATTCTCGATTGCCTCAGGTACTGGGTCATTGAGATGCATGTGGATGGATTTCGTTTTGATCTCGCCTCCATACTCCGCAGAGATCACAAGGGCGACCTGCTCCCGGGCTACTCGCTCGTTGATGCCATAGAACAGGACCCGGTCCTTGCCCGCACCAAGATCATTGCGGAGGCGTGGGACATCGCAACCCATCAAGTGGGTCAGTTTCCAGGACGTTGGGCCGAATGGAACTCATATTACAGAGACGATGTGAGACAGTTTGTGCGGGGAGACAAGGGGGTCGTGCCAGTGCTTGCAACACGCATCGCAGGGAGTTCTGATCTCTACCAGGCAAGCGGGCGTCGCCCTTATAACAGCATCAATTTCATAACCTGTCACGACGGCTTTACCCTCTATGACCTGGTGTCCTACAAAAAAAAGCATAACAAGAAAAACGGCGAAAAGAATCAAGACGGCAGCAACGAAAACTTCAGTTCAAACAGCGGCATCGAAGGCCCTACGGATGACACCGGGGTGGAAGCCCTGAGGCTGCGCCGGATCAAGACCGCTTTCACTATCCTGTTGGTCTCCCAGGGCGTTCCCATGATCCTGGCCGGAGACGAGTTTGGCCGGACCCAGCAGGGGAACAACAACGCTTATTGCCAGGATAATGAGATTAGCCGGATCGACTGGCATTTGACGACAAAGAATGGTAATCTGTTGATGTTTTTCCGTAAGATGATCGCCTTGAGAAATCGACATCCTGTTTTTCGCAGGTCTGACTTTCTGTCCGGAAAGGACACGAACCACGATGAGCGGCCGGATCTGAGCTGGCACGGCTTTGAGGTGGGCAAACCGAACTGGGCCGAAGATGGCAGGGTGCTCACGTTTCTGCTGGACGGAGAAGAACTTGCCCAGGGGGAACAAGATGATGATTTTGTTATCATCCTTAATGGAGATGATGTGAAACACAAGTTTGAAATACCGCGGCCTCGAGAAGGGAGAACGTGGTCCTGTATAGTCAATACCGGCAAGGCATCGCCGAAAGACATCCTGGATGAGAACAGGGGTAAGCCGGTCAGCCTGGAAAGAAAGTATCCTGTGCATCCCATGGCCGCCGCGGTATTTATTTCAAAAAGGCATTGAAACAGGAAGGAGAGTATGAGTTACGAGTATTTGCAGTTTGATTCGGAGGGCCCCATCGGAACGATCACGCTAAACCGCCCGGAAAAAAGAAATGCGCTTTCTCTTGAACTCCTTGGGGAGTTGAGCGCTCTGCTGACAACGATTAGCCAGAACAAGGATGTAAGGGTTGTCATCATAAAAGGGGAGGGAAAGGTCTTTTCAGCAGGTCATGACATCTCACAACTGGTGGATCGCGAGATGATATATTACAAGGCGATATTTGACACCTGTGTTGAGGTCATGGAAAAGATCCAGCGTTTGCCGCAACCCGTCATTGCTCAGGTTCACGGAGTCGCCACAGCAGCCGGCTGTCAGCTTGTGGCCGCCTGTGATCTGGCGGTGGCCGCAGAAGGCACACTCTTTGGAACTCCGGGCGTAAAGATCGGGCTCTTTTGCACCACACCAGGGGTTCCTCTTGTGCGGGCCGTGGGAAGAAAACGTGCACTGGAAATGCTTTTCACGGGACGTATGATCTCTGCTCGGGAGGCTGACCAGTACGGCTTAATCAACAAGGTCGTTCCTCCAGAACAATTGGCTGTTGAGACAAGAGTTGTGGCTGAAAAAATTGCCGAAGCAAGCTCCCTTGCCCTGAGCATGGGCAAGGAGGCCTTCTATAACCAGGTCAATCTGGCCGATTCCCAGGCCTACGATTATGCAAAGGGAGCTATTGTGACAAATCTTTTTTCAGAAGATGCCAAAGAAGGGCTTAGCGCCTTCCTAGAGAAAAGAAAACCCACCTGGAAGGGAAAATAACCGGTGTCGGCCACCATACTCCAGTTAGCGCTTCTGGCCTTTTTGCTTGTCTGTTCGGGTTGCTTCTCTGCAACGGAAACAGCGCTCTTTTGCCTGAATCGCATCGAACGTCGCCGTCTGGGACAGGACAAATCCCGCCGCTCGCAACTCATTGTCCGGGCCTTACATCGGCCTCGAGAATTGCTTTCAACCCTCCTTTTTGGAAACACCCTGATCAATGTGGCCACGGCTGCAGTCGCCACGCTTCTTTTTGTACGGCTGATTCCGACACACGGTCTCATTGTGGCCATCATTGTTGACTCTCTTCTCGTTCTTTTCATCGGGGAAATCATTCCAAAAACAGTCGCCGTGAGTCAGGCAAGACCTTTGGCACTTATTGCCGTCACGCCGCTTCATGCTTTTTCAAAGGTATCCCGTCCCTTTGTTGCAGTATTTGACCTTCTGGCTCGCACGATCTTGCGGGTTCTCAAGGTACCGGAAAAAGCAAGGGGAGGGCTCAGTCCATCGGAACTCGAGGTGCTGTTTGACGAAGCGGGCCGGAAGAAAACGATTACCTCGCAGGAGCAGCGGATCGCACGAAATATTATGCGTTTCTCTGAAACCACTGCCGAGGAGATTATGACTCCCCGTGTGGATATCGTGGCTGCCACCTTGGATATCTCCCGTGACAAGCTGCAACACCTGATGATTGAGGCGCGTCATTCCCGGATACCGATCTGCGAACAGAGCGTTGACTACATCGTCGGTTTTGTTAGCACCAAGGAGTTTTTTCTCAATCCCGACCGTGAAATCCGAAAACTCCTCAAACCCGTAGCCATCTTCCCGGAAGGCGCCAGGATACACCGGATCTTCAGGCACATGCAGAAAAACCTCATCCACATGGCAGTCATCGTCAACGAATACGGGATATCCTCGGGTATAGTAACCATGGAAGACCTCGTTGAGGAGATCGTGGGCGAGATCTACGACGAATACGAGAAAGCAGAAGAACTCATCCGCTCCCTTGGACCGGATGAGTGGTTAGTCCTCTGCCGAGCGCCCATTGAACAAGTCAACAAGGTTTGCGGGTTGGCCCTTCCGGAGGGAGAATCCGTCACCTTAAACGGGTATCTGTGTGATGAGTTTGGAGAGATTCCAGCCCAGGGCCGGACCCTTGAGAGAAATGGCGCTCACTTTACTGTAATGGAATCAAAGCGAAGACGGATCGTGAGCTGTCGCATAAAACGAATCCACGTGGAGGTCTCAGAAAATGCTGCTTGAGTTTGTTTTGCTGCTGATCTGTATTCTGGGCTCAAGCTTTGCCTCAGGCTCTGAAACGGCGCTGGTTTCGGCAAGCCGAACACGTCTCCAGCATCTTGCCTCCGAGGGCGTGCACAGCGCCAATCGTGCACTTGCGCTCCTTGAAAACAAGGAACGAATTCTGGTGGTGACCCTCATTGCAACAAACGTTCTTAACATCACAGGCGGAGCAATTGCTACTGTGACATTGCAAAGGTGGGTCGGCCCCTTTGGCCCGATTATGGCTACTCTGGTAATGACATCCATCCTGCTGGTTCTTAGCGAAATCGTCCCAAAAGCCTATTTCCGACATCACGCCGAGCAGGCATTGGTGAAGTCCGCCATGATCTGGACAATCCTATCCAGGATGCTGACCCCCATCACTTTCCCCATCCACCTCTTTACCAATATCCTTTTCCGTGTTTTTCGAAGCGAGCCAAAAAGCGTTTACATGACACGGGATGAGATCAAGCTGGTGATAGAGGAATCAGTCGAAAGCGGGGGGCTCCAGGAGGACCAGCAGGAGATGCTGGAATCTACCCTTAATTATGCCACTACCATTGTTCGTGAGGTCATGGTGCCCATCTCTGAGGTGGCCCTGCTTTCAGAAACGGCCCGGACCGATGAATTTCTTGCCATGGTGCGAGACCAGGGCCACACGCGTATCCCGGTTTACCGGGACCGGGTCGATCAGCTCGTGGGCCTGGTAAACATCTTTGATGTCCTTTACGATAAGCCAAGGAAGGTTTTCATCCGCACTTACATGAGGCCGGCCCGCCTGGTCCCTGAGACTAAACAGATTCATCAGCTTTTTGTTGAAATGCAACGAGAGCGTGAAAGCCTTGCTGCAGTTGTGAGCGAGTTCGGTGCGTGCGTCGGAATTGTAACACTCGAAGACATCATGGAAGAGATCTTTGGTGAGCTTGCGGACGAACATGAAGACGCCACACCTGAAATCCAGAAAAAGGGGCCGGGACATTTTCGTGTGAGCGGAAAGGCAGACATTGACGACCTCAGGGAAGAGACGGCCATTGCCATTCCCAAGAAGGGTTTTGAAACGGTTGGCGGCTATGTTCTCCACAGGCTGGGCCGGATTCCCCGGAAAGGGGACTCCTTTACTCACGGGGATCTCACCGTGCAAGTCCTTGAGGCAGACCGCTACAGTGTCAAAACCGTAGAGATCATCAGGAAGGATTCCATTGATACCAACAAGGGAAAAGTGTCTTGAGCTGATCTGTCAACACCGGATGTTGCCGCATATTGTGCGGCACAGTAAGCTGGTGACAGAAGTGGCTTTGCTTATCGGCCGCAAGTTGAACAGTTGTGGCCAGCGCCTTGACCTTTCGCTGGTGGAGGCAGGGGCACTGCTCCATGACATCATGAAAACCATGTCAATCCAGACCAAGGAAGACCACGCTCAAACCGGAGGTGAACTGCTCAACTCCTTGGGTTATCCTGCGGTAGCCAGTATTGTGCGTCAGCACATCCGTGTAGATAAGAGATCTTTTGAGCCCGATGGTGTGGTAAGTGAGGAAGAGCTGGTCAACTATGCTGATAAGCGAGTCAAGCACGAAGAGCTGGTTGATATAGAAGAGCGGTTTCAGGACATACAAGAAAGATATGCCAACAAGTTCCCGGGTCTTCAGGAGAGCCTGGAAGAAGTTCGACTCGAAACCCAATTGCTGGAACAGAAGATATTCTCAAATCTAGATATCTCCCCGAAAGACCTCGGTGCCCTTCTTGCCAAGTCCAATGTGCAAATGTAAAAAAGCCACGCCCAGAGTTGGAAATTCATTGAATTATTGAAATTACAAATATCAAATTACAAATATCAAACAATTTCCAATGACCGAAATTCGAAAATC
>JADFWI010000618.1 GCA_015222985.1 Pseudomonadota bacterium
AATCCAGTTTATTCAGCTAGTTACAAAGGCTCTGGACTCCGGTTTTCACCGGAGTGACGACTTTTTACGAGATTATCAAGATTAGGAACATCCGTTTTGTCTCCACAATGTTTACTTTGAGGCAGCCACGTGAAAGTGTCAGAAAGAGACATAAAAGAAGATATCAGAAAGGCTGTTTATGATCTTATTTGGCAGACTGCCCATCTCTACAAGGATGCGCCCGGTGGAAAGCTTGCGTGTCCACAACGTTCTAAATTGGAAAGATACGTGGAGACCAAGATTATGACCTTTGATTTCATGTTAGACAACGCAAACAATGAATCTGAATTCAAGGAAGTCATTGAAGACTTCTTGAAAGATTTGGAAGACAATTTTCATGCGTTTGTATATGAGGGAGGAAAGCACCTTTCCTTTTATCAAGAGAAAAAAAGGGATTGCCTTGAGGTAATATCAAGATACATCCATCACTGACTTTGGCCAAAATGACTACTCTTGCCTCATGAGGTTTTCCACCTCATCGACCAGCTTGGCCATAATCTCCCCCGCCCTTCCTTGAAGAAAGATATCCGTAACCGATGACGTGAGAAGAGTCGGCTCAACATTGATCTCGATGATGCCGGCTCCAGCCTTCTTGGCCACCCCAGGAATAGTATTGGCAGGCGCTACCTGGGCAGACGTGCCAATGACAAGAAGTGATCCGCAGGAGGAAGCAAGATCATAGGACTCATCAAGTGCGCGAGGAGGGATGGCCTCTCCAAAGAAAATGACATCCGGTTTGAGTACTTTGCCGCAAGTACATCTGGGGGGCACCTGGTCGCCGATTTCATCCAGTCCGTATTGACGCTTGCACCATAGGCAGGAAAGTGTCTTGGAGTTCCCGTGGTATTCAATGACGCGGGTGGAACCACCTTCTTGATGGAGGTTGTCGATGTTCTGGGTGATAACGGTATGAAGGAGTCCCATGTGCTCGAGCCGACCCAACCCTTTGTGGGCGGGGTTTGGCTTTGCCCGCCTGACCACATCCTCCATCTCCGCGAGCATTTGCCAGATCTTTTCCGGATTGGCCCGGAAAGCCGAGATGGTGGCGTATTCCATGAAATCGTAGCGCTCCCAAAGCCCGCCGGCGCTTCTAAAATCCGGTATGCCCGATTCAACAGAAATGCCCGCACCCGTCAGGGCCAGGTTCATCTGCGACTGGCATAGGATCTCTGCTGCCCTTCTGATTTCACCTTGTAGGTTTGTGGAAATACTCTCACGTATCATTTCAGGATGTTGAATGACAAATTGATAGGCGTCTAACACACAGGCTTACCTTCAGCCAGTTTCCCGAGCGGCAGGCAAAAAAATATATTGCCCCGCAAGTCTGCTCATGTTAAGAAATACTTTCTTTGACAGAATATTTCAATTCAAATCTTCTTACAGAGGACAGACTGCGATGTCAACCCATGTCCAACCGCCTTCGCCAGCGACCGATTTCGAGGCTCCGCACGATCTCGTCAAAGAGATCATCTACGAAATCCGCAGAATCTTGCAAGCAAGAGAACTCTACACCAAGGAGCTGAACAAGAAATATCAAGTGAGCGCCCCCCAACTCAACTGCGTCCTTGCCCTTTACGAATACGGCCCTTTGCCTCCTTCGCAAATCGCCAGGTACATTATGGTAAAATCCAGCACGGTCACCGGCATCATCGACCGTCTGGAACAAAAAGGGCTCGTGATAAGATTAAGGAAGTCCCCGGATCGCCGTGTGATTACTATCGAGCTCACAGAGGCCGGGAAGAGGCTCGCCGATAACGCCCCGCCCCCTATCCAACAGAAGATCATAGATGGGCTTAAGAGTCTCCCCCAAGGCGAAATAGAGGAGATCGTTCGGGGCCTCACAAAGCTCACCCACATGCTCGAAGTTCAGGATTTGGAAGTCGCGTAGTCCACACTGGACAGCCTCCCGACAAACATTGGAAAACCCGAACATTGATGAAGGAAATAACCTTTATTAATTCGACTGGTTATCTCGTCAAATGACGTGGCCACGGGTTGGGGCTTGACAAACTAGAGTTCCTCTGGTATACAATTTCAACTGAAATATTTTGATTTAATACTATATTAGAATAATTTATCATAATAAGAATAATGTGAGAACAGGATTTCTCCCTGGCCCAGACCGGGTTTTTCTCTCTGTGACATGGTCCAGCTTCTGTCGCGCCAGGGCGGGCGCTTCGCTCGAAATGATAAATTGAAAACATTTTTGTGAAACACTCTACTAATCCGAGGGAAAACAATGGGACCGATGGTGATTAATCCAAGCGTACAACGGTACGAATTGTCCAGGCTTTTTGGTGGTGCGGGACGTCAGAACTTTTCGCGGTCCCTCAACGCAAGACTGGAGTGCTGCGAGGAAACATTAGATACGGTGCTCGAACCACGCTTGCACTATCGAATCGAGAAAATTGATAACGTTGGCAGTGGATCAGTCTTTATCCAAGGGGGCACAACCTTTAGAAGCCGAAAGCTTTCACGAGCGCTCAGAGATTCGGATGAAATCATCTGCTTTGTGGCCACCGTAGGAAGCCGGATTGAAGATGAGATTGTTGGGCTTATGGCCGCAAATTGCCTCTCCGAGGCCTATGTTCTGGATGCCATGGGCTCCGTAGCTGTCGAGAATATGGTTGGACAGTTTCACGAACGTAAGAAAGCCAAATTCGCCACGGAAAGCAAGTCGACCACCCTGCGCTTCAGTCCAGGTTATTGCGATT
>JADFWI010000619.1 GCA_015222985.1 Pseudomonadota bacterium
AAGACCAGAGCCACTACAAATGATATTCTTGATGCGGTGAGGGAATCTAGATCAAGAGCAGCCGAACAAGTCACTCCAGCCGACCGCTAACCCGTGCCGTTAAATCTGGAAGTCTCTGCCCCGCATATCGTTGGGTGCTGTTTTGTAGTTCAGTGCCCCGCATGGTTAGCGTCGGCTGACCTTTGTGTTAGGCTCAAAATCGAAATGGAGGTGGTAAGATGTCAAATTTCAATAATGGCAAACCGTATCACGGATCTGATCAAATTAGCGCAGGGGGATTAGAGGGCGCAACGGGAGAGACTGATTATTTCTATTTTTTCTGCCCTAAATGTCCTGATCGTGAAATCATGCGAATTCTGGAATATGGCGAACATGCGAAAGAGGCCGTCAATGAATACAACGCCCACTGCAAGAGTAAGGCAAAGTATGGATTCACATTGGTTTTCAAATTGTATTGTGAGAAATGTGGTCATTCCGATTTTGTAAAATTATCAAATACCGGCTGGCAGGGTGGCAAGCATTCCGAAGTATTGAAGCGGACATAAGAACCGGCGCGGTGTTTATCCGCGCCCAAAAGGATCAAACTATGGCACGAATAAAAACCGGATCGATAAGACATCTGATCTGGGTTCTTCTTTTGTGTTTCGGAGCTATCCCGGCAAATGCTCGAAATGCGCAGGAAATAGCCAGGAAGGCATTCACTTCGACTGTCCTCCTTGTCATGGAAGATGCCAACGGTCAGCCGCTTTCGTTGGGTAGCGGCTTTTTCGTTCGTGATGGCGAGGTTGCCAGTAATCTTCATGTCATAGAAGGTGCCGCAAGAGGATATGCGAAGATGGTCGGTCAGAAGGCGAAGTACGACATCGAGGGCATCACCGCCGTTGACCCTGAACGGGATCTTGTAGTTCTCAAGATATCGGGTGCTCGCACGGGAGCACTTGCTCTTGGCAATAGTGAATCCGTTCAAGTCGGGGAAACCGTCTATGCCGTTGGGAATCCTCAGGGTTTGGAAGGCACGTTTTCACAGGGCATTGTCAGCAGCATCCGAGAGGTTGGCACCGACAAAATTCTCCAGATAACGGCCCCGATCTCGCCAGGTAGCAGCGGTGGTCCTGTGTTGAATAGCAAGGGCGAAGTCATCGGCGTTTCAGTCGCGACTTTCCGAGGTGGACAGAACCTGAACTTTGCAATTCCTTCAAACTATCTGAAGACCTTGCTTGGAAAGGCCGGTGGTATAAGAACATTGGCACAAGTGATGTCAGCCAAAACCCATCGTTCTATTTTGGCCGATTTTGGCAGTCGTAGCTTAGAAGGCGTGGTATGCGGTTCGTGGACCTGGGACCCCAACTTATGGTTTTCTTTTTCTGTACAAAATCAACTACGGGAGAGTGTAAAGAACGTAGATTGCCTTGTGATTTTCTACGACTCGCAAGGGAGCCCAATTGATTTTCAAAAGCTGCGTGTTTATGGCTTCATTCCCCCGGGCTTGGCCAAGCGAGTTAAAGGCGGCGTGGATCATGCCGTTCGCCAGCTGACAAAGGATGTCGCGATCAGGGTTCTTGGCTTCGAGATTGCCAATTGATGACCATATCGCCCAACAAGGCAAATCAGCCGACGCAAAAAGCGCGCGGCTGATTTGCATTAGGCGCCAAGAGTAATCATGCCAAGAATCACGAGAAAAAGACCCCCTAAGCACATCCTGATACCGGATACCAATATTCTTTGGCATGAAAAAAAGGACGTATGTGCATCACCAGAATTCAGCAAGTTTTGGGACGATTATGGTGCAAAATATGAGATTGAGTTGGTTCTGCCAGACGTAGTTAAAGGAGAGTTGCTGTATCAGCACACGTCATCTGCATTAACAACGTTAGATAGGATCAATACGCAATTTGACAACCTTTCTAGCTATGTGAGCAAGAACTATAAACACAGAGTGAACTCGAAGCGCGTACGGGATGATGTAAGAGCTAAGTTTGACTCGTGGATATTATCTTTATCAGCTGAAGTTGTGGAAACTCCAGTCGGGCAAATTGACTGGGGGAGGATCGTCCAGGATGCAATATGGAGGCGCCCACCATTTACTGAGGACAAAGACAAGAAGAATGAGAAAGGATTTCGAGACGCACTAATACTAGAAACTGTGTGTTTTGTTGCAGATAAAAGGCAGGATACGGACATTGCTTTTGTCAGTAATGACGGGACTCTAATTGCAGCAGCAAAGGATAGGCTGAAGAACAAAAAACAGTGTTCTTTCTACGAAACGCTCGACGAGTTGTCGTCCTTCCTGCGGCTGATGGATGAGGAACTGACTAATGAGTTTGTCCAAGCGATCCAGAAAAGAGCAAGGGCGAAATTCCATACCGAGAAAGATCCCTCTTGCTTGATTTATCGAGAAAAAATAATCGACAAAATCCGTGATCAATATGCTCACGAATTCGCATCTCCAGTCCCTATGAGATCTTTGGGCCAAGCGCTTTCTGGCGGTCTCTTTTCAGTTAAGGAGAACTGGGAGGGATATGGTGAGGAAGGAATCTGGATTAGGGCACCAAGCTTCGTTGAGCTGCAGGGCGAGAGTGACTTCATGTGGGACAGTAGAGTCACATTTGTGCAGCTATTTCGGTATAGCGGTCCTGGTGGAGGCGGGTTGCTTGGAGGCATGACGGTTCCAGGGCAAGAGAATCTGAGGAAGCTGGAATTCCGGGTGATTTGGAAAGCACAGGTCGGAAAAGACGCAAGGTTCCGTAAAATGGAATTAGTAGATATCTTGTTGGCGGAGAAAAAATTTGAGCCAGCTACAGAAAAAGAGAAGGAACGGTACGGTGTCGAGCCTATTACCGAGTAATAATGCGCCTAACAGAAGCTTCCAGCCAGGCGCGGCTATGCCGCGCGGCTGAAGCTAATCGTTCGCAATGGAGATAATGCAGAATGTCACTCATCGAGAAAATTCAAAACGAAGAAAAACCAATGAACATAGAAGAACGATTGGAAGCACTTCAGAAAGAACTGAATGCATGGAAACGTTATACACGCGGACTGATTGCCACTGGGGTGCTGATTATCGTTGGAGCTTTGGTTGTGGGGTGTATGTTGGGGAAGGATAAAATCAGTGCCCAACGTTTTACCTTGGTGGATGCACGGGGGAAACCACGCGCTGCTCTGGGGATGATCTCAGGGGGGCAGCCTGCGTTGGTTATGTTTGACTCCCAAGGGCTGTCCTGCGCTACTCTGGGGATAGACCCCGAGGGGAGAACCGTTCTGGTAATGGGCGACGCCCAAGGGCAAGGCGCTGCTCTTAGTATAGGCCTCGACGGAACTCCCTCGCTGCTAATGTTTGACGCCCAAGGGAAAACACGACTTGGTTTCGGTGTGAACCACGACGGTTTTCCCATGATAGGAATGCGTGACGCCCAAGGAAAAATCCGCGTTAGTTTAGGCCTTGACCTCGGCGTGATGCCTCTAATGGCAATGTATGACGCCCAAGGGCAACATCGCGTTAGTTTAGGTGTGGACTCCGAGGGGGCTCCTGAGCTGTGGATGAGTGACGCACAAGGGAAAACTATATGGTCCGCCCCATAAGATCAAGCGGTCACATGTGAGGGCGTCCCGGTATCTAAACAGAGTGACCTTCTGTCATATCTTCGGTCACTTCTACGATGGCATAAAGAGCCGATGGATTATCCAGAGATTAAAGATGTTGATTTACCGGATACTGCTTTTGTTGCATACGCAGTATGTTATCCATGTTGTAGTGCAAAAGAATTTATTGTTGATGGTGACACTCGAGAATGCCAAAAATCCGGTTCATTGATGTTCAGAACCGGGGTTAAAAAGTACCATGTCATTAACGACTCCAGCAAACCAGTCAGTTCAGGTGACAGCCAGGACCGGGGCGTTTAAACAGTTCGTTACCAAATTATTTTTCAGTTTATTTCTTGAAGTCGGTGAAGCCTTGGCTGCTCCTGGCTTCAGCGTTCGAAGGCAACTATGTAAAAAGGTATTATCATGGAATTACCCAAAATTGGTACTATTGAAGCTTACGCTATGATTGTTGACATCAATAGTTTTACACCGATGGTGTCGAAATCTTCACAAAGCGACCTTATCGCTCAGTTTGTAAGAGACGCTTTGTCTGGTGGCGTTGATATGGTTCAGAAACATGGTGGCTCTGTTGTCAGTTTTATGGGAGATGCATTTTTAGCTATTTTGGACAATCCGGATTCTGTCTACATGTCTTGCACAGGAATAGCCAAGGATCTTGACCGTCAATGTGAATATGTTTCGAACCATCAGGAGGATTATCCTGATGATTGGCACTATGCTAAAGGTGGGCCAAGTTTGAAGATTTCAATCGAGTATGGGTGGATTGATATATCTACCATTTATAGCGAAGTACTCGGGGAGCAGCGGTTATTGATTAGCCCAGCTATTAATTATGCAAGTAGGATTTCATCAGGAGGAGAAGGCAATAGGTGTTTAGTCGGACCTGAGGCCTTTAATAAACATGGCATGAATCAATGGATTAATAGTGGGCCATATTCAATAATAGGTAAAAACAACGAAGGTGAATATCATTATTGGGAATTGGATCTGGGAGATGTTTGGAGAGAAGGCCGGATAGACTCTGGTGATGAAACATATTGGGGATAAATACAGAAGGCTTCGAACAACCGGTTTCACCAGATCGCAGGGGCCGAGTTGCTTTCAAAGTTTTTGGGTTAACGAAATGCCTCGATATTTAGAAAGTTCTGGAATCCCCTGCGCCAGGTGAACCGGGGTGTTCCCGGCGACTGGCGTCGCCGGGAATCGCGGCGCTGACTTCGTCCAGCACCTTGTCCCGTCGCGCCGGGCGCGCCGGAAC
>JADFWI010000620.1 GCA_015222985.1 Pseudomonadota bacterium
GTGTATACACTGAATTTCATATTATAGTCCCATAATTCTCAAAATAATTCCTTAAAAAACAATATGTTATTCTCACGGTAATTTTCATCCATAAGCTTAAGTAGGAAACTCAGGCGAGGATTCACTGTATTTTATTAGGACTGCAGTCAGGTCGCGATGACAACATCAAAACCATTTAAAATAGCCGGAATTGTCGACGGGGCACCGTTTGATCCTCGCACTTGGTCAGGTGCGAGTCATCATTTCTTCGGTGAGCTAAGGGATCAAGATCACCTATGCGCTGCAGTAACCGGGCTGCCCCATGAAGCATTGCTGCTAATGTACAAGCTAAGAAACTTCAGGCTTCCACTTGCCAGTTGGAAATTCTGTTATCATTTGGACACCGGTCTTTATAAGAGAATGTATCGTACAGCCCGGCGAAAACTGCGAAGTATAGAGCAGGCTTTTGATCACATACTTCAGATCAATGTTTGGTTTAATGCTCCTAGAATTGCTTCTGAATATAACGGTGTCTCTACCTCTTCCTACGAAGGTTCCAATCTGATCACACTGCTGGATAGCCCTTATGGCCATCCGCATGTACCAGACCGGATTATCGACAATGCGCTTGCATTCGAAAAGCGAGTCTACGGAAACCTTGATTTCGTTTTCACCCGAAGCGAATGGGCACGGAAATCCTTTATCGACGACTACTGCATTCCTGAAGGAAAAGTCGTTTCGATAGGAACAGGAATTAATTTTGAGCGAATCCCCGAAAAATATCACAAAAACTATGGTTCCAAAAGGTTGCTGTTCATTGGGACGGATTTTAGGAGAAAGGGTGGAGACTATCTCATAGCGGCTTTTGCAAAGGTCAGAAAGTCAATTAAAGATGTACGATTGACCGTTATCGGCCCTCAACTTACCGATCTGCCTGCGGGGGTTGAATGCCTCGGCTTTTTGCCGCAGGGCACAAAAGAGGGCCGCCGGAAGATTGTGGACGCATATCGCAATGCCGCCATCTTTGTCATGCCGTCCCTGTATGAGCCTTTTGGCAATGTCTTTTTGGAAGCAATGGCATTCATGGTGCCATGTATAGGCACCACCGCTTGCGCCATGCCTGAAATCATCCAGAACGGCCAAACCGGATACACTGTTCCACCGGCGGACGCGGATGCCCTTGCCGATTGCATAGCCCGTGCATTGGAAAATCCCGGTGAATTGGCAGCGATGGGCGATGCTGCTTATGAAGCTGTCCGCCAGAAATTCGATTGGAACGTTGTTGTCCGTCACATGATTAAAACCCTCACCAAATCAGAATAGGTTATTAAATTGGCTTTGAAAAAACTGCTCCACATCACCCTGGATATGAACTGGGGAGGCCTTCAACGGCTGGTATACGATCTTGTAACGGATTCGTTGACCCGTCCGCGCTTTTCCATGCACATCTGCTGCCTGGACCGAAGCGGACACTATGCCAACGAATTGGCCAACTTGGGAGTCCCTACCTTCATTTTTCATAGACGACCGGTTAAGATCGACCTCCGCCTCCTGGCCAGCCTGTTTCGGCTGATGCGGCGACAAAGTTACGATGTTGTCCACTCCCACAGTGGATGTATTTTTTATGCATCATTAGCCGCTAAGCTGGCAGGCATCCGAACGGTTGTTCACACCGAACATGGCCGCTATTTTCCAGACAAACGAACCAAAATTCTAGAGGATCGATTCTGCAGCTATTTTCTGAACCATTATGTATGTGTTTCGCACGAACTCATACGTTATATGCTCGAAACAGTTAGAGTTAAGCCTAACAAATTAAAGTTGATTATAAACGGGGTTGACACCCACCGCTTCCATCCTTACTCTCCCGAAAAGAAGCGGAATCTCCGATTTCAATTGTTCGGATTCGAGTCGAAAATGTTTGTGATTGGTACGGTATGTCGCCTGCAACCAATTAAGAACATTGAATTTCTGATAAAATGGGCAGGTGAGTTCTTTAAAGATAGGTCTAGTATCGCTATAGTTGTAGTCGGCCAAGGTTCTGAAATGGATCGCCTGAGACAAATGAGCAGTAGCACTCCCGAAGGGCATATCCTTTTTACCGGAGCTCGAGATGATATTCCGGACCTGTTGAACACATTTGATGCCTTCGTATCGCCCTCCAAAAGCGAAGGGACCTCATTGACCATCCTTGAGGCTATGGCTAGCGGGTTGCCGGTGGTCGTCTCCGATGTTGGGGGAAATGGAAAAATAGTCCAGCACGCAATGACCGGGTACTTGTTTCCTTTGAATGATGGATATTGCCTCACTCGTGCAATAACAAAGTTAATGGAAGACCTGCATCTGAGAGCAGCTTTGGGAAAGGCAGCGCGAGATGCTGCTGTACGTAACTTCGACCAAAATGTAATGATATCAGCGTACTATAAGCTATATGAAAAGAGTGTAGCTGCATAATCCTTGCCGATGGCCAAAACAAAATGGAAGACCAAGTCAGTACCACCGGCATAGCCGGTGGCTTGCTTAGCCCTATAAGGGCAGTGTTAGGTGCATCCTCTAAAGGAATATTTTAGTGCTTTTCCATACATACAAGAATAGGACTGCACCGTGCTGAGTCTATCAATTCAACTTTTTTTCAATCAGCAGTTGATACGGGCTCCCCTAAAAGGGATCTATCAAATCACTGTCATGCTTGTCCTCGATGGACTCATTACTTTCCTGATTCTTTATGTATTTTCGAATGTTGTCTTCATCCAAGCCGACTGTGCTCACATAATATCCATGTGACCAGAAACTGTGCCCTTTAAAATTTCGTTTCAGTCGGGCATCTGTTTCAAAAACAATCATCGCACTCTTACCTTCACATCCACACATTTGTACCTGCAAGGCGCTCTGGTTTCCATACTCGCAAAAATAGTCAAGATATCGGTTTGCCCCTAAGATATCCCGCAAACATTCACCCTAAAAC
>JADFWI010000621.1 GCA_015222985.1 Pseudomonadota bacterium
GTCAAGGGTTCGCGGTAAACTACTACAGCTTCACCCTTGACGTCTTGGATCTACGGCATCCTCGACTTTTGCAACGTTAGGGTTAACACCCAAACAGTGTCAACTACTTTTTGATTTCAATGAAGGATGCCAAAGTTTTTTTGCAAATATGTGAAACCACGTCGTCCCGGGCGCGGATTCTTTACTAACCGACTAGAGGAAAGAAATCTATGAACTTAGTGGAGTTAAAGGCCTTGAAAGTCAGCGAACTGACTTCAATGGCCAGAAAATTCGATGTCGATGGCGCCTCAAGCATGCGAAAACAGGAGGTAATTTTTGCGCTTCTGCAAGCACAAACCGAAAAAAACGGCTTGATTTATGGGGAGGGCGTTCTGGAGATTCTGCCAGACGGATTTGGCTTTCTCAGGGCAACGGACTATAGTTACCTGCCCGGACCTGATGATATCTATATTTCACCGTCCCAGATCCGACGTTTTAACCTGAGCACAGGTGACACGGTTTCGGGACAGATTCGGCCGCCCAAGGATAATGAGCGGTATTTTGCCCTTCTTAAGGTGGAAGCGGTTAACTTTGAAGATCCTGAAAAATCAAGGGATAAGATACTCTTTGACAATCTAACCCCCTTGTATCCTGACCAGAGAATCATGCTTGAAAGAGAACCCGACAACTATTGCGTCCGGATCATGGATCTGCTGACGCCGATTGGGTTTGGTCAGCGGGGCCTGATCGTGTCAGCCCCGAGGACCGGCAAGACAATGTTATTGCAAAACATTGCAAATAGCATCAACGCGAACCATAAGGATGTTGTTCTGATCGTTCTGCTCATCGACGAACGCCCGGAAGAGGTTACTGACATGGCCCGTTCGGTGAAAGCAGAGGTGATTAGTTCCACTTTTGATGAACCGCCGCAGAGGCACGTGCAAGTGGCTGAGATGGTGCTTGAGAAGGCCAAGCGACTGGTGGAGAGCAAACGTGATGTGGTCATCCTGTTGGACAGTATCACCCGCCTTGCCCGTGCGTACAACACCGTGGTTCCGCCAAGTGGCAAAATTCTGTCTGGTGGAGTGGACTCAAATGCCCTGCATCGGCCGAAACGCTTTTTTGGCGCTGCCCGCAACATAGAAGAGGGAGGGAGCCTTACCATCGTTGCCACAGCTCTTGTTGACACGGGAAGCCGAATGGATGAGGTGATCTTTGAAGAGTTTAAGGGGACTGGCAACCTTGAGTTGCAGTTGGACCGAAAGCTCTCTGATAAACGGATATTTCCTGCCATTGACATCAATCGGTCAGGGACCCGAAAGGAGGAGCTGCTTCTCGAACCCGAGGTCCTGAACCGCGTCTGGATCTTGCGAAAGCTGCTGTCATCCTTGAATCCTGTGGACAGCATGGAGTTTTTGCTTGAAAAGATGAAGGGAACCGATAATAATAAAAATTTTTTGGACTTGATGAACAGTTAGTTAGTGTCCATCCAGAAATGAGGATTTTTGTTCAAGATCAAGGCATGCGAAAAAAGTAACCGCAGGCATATGTGTGATA
>JADFWI010000622.1 GCA_015222985.1 Pseudomonadota bacterium
ATGAGAACCAAGGACGGCATCGATGTCTTATCTTTCCAGCAATTTGCTGAGCAGTTGGCCGACAATGCTTTGTGGAATTAGCAATCGTGGAGCCGGCCATACGCACCACAAATAAACGCGTTGAGGCAAGAAGCCTGTTGTGCTATTGGGCGGTAAGAAATCTCGGTATCAGCATGGCTGAATTATCAAGACGATCAAAGCTGTCCTTGTCAGGGGTAAGTTTGTCCGTAAAGAGAGGAGAAATAATAGCACGAGAGAACGATTACAAACTTATCGAGCCGTAAGCGAGAAACTGGAAAACTAAGTTGAATTACTCATCTTGGGAGACGTTGCACTATGTTTGGTGGTGGCCGGGAGTGGTCATCAATCCGCTATTCACCCTGCGCTTATCCCCCTGATTCAACTTAGTCAACAACGTCCCCGTCCTGTCTAGCGTACAGAGGTTTCCGAACATCATCCAGATAATGATCGTTGGATTTGTAACCGGCATTTTTTTATCTATAATATGCCGCTTGCTGGTGGTGCAGGGGATAAACTCGGTGCCATTGGAGGACGATGAACAGGGGGGCGTTTCAGGTTTGGAGAGAAATCCATTCGAACTGGTTGTCTGTATCAGAGAAGCGGGTCCCGCACGTTGAGAAAGGAAAATTTCAGAAAATCTCGGTCATGAGTGTACAGGGTTTTCACGCCATGATGGCGAAGTAGAGCCACCAGATGGGCATCCGGCACCAGGTTTCCCCGGGTGGGGACCTCTCCCGTTGTGGCGCGGTAGACCTCCCAGAATCTTTCTTCCTCAGACAGGAACCGCGCGTGGGGAAGGTTCATAAGGGTCTCGATGTTACCCATGGCCTCATCGGGAGAAAGAGGATGATCGAAAATGGAAGGATGCGTCGATATACGCAAGTAGCTCATCACCGTGGCCCATCCCAGATAGAAGACCTCTTGCTGAATGATGCATGACTCGATGAACGACTTGGCCTTTTCGAAGTATGGACTACTTTCGTCGGAGGCGTAAAGCAGGATGTTGACGTCTAAGGCAAAGCTCATATTTCCTTGGCGCTTTCGGAAGAAGGTGATTCCTTATCCATTGCCGCATACAAAGCCTCGCGGTCTGCCAAATCAATTCGGGCGCCCATTGCTTTTGAAATCCACACCGCCGATCTCGTCGAACGCTTGGCCAACTTATGTTCTCCGAGAACCGGTGCCAACAAATCAGATATCAGGCGACCGAGGGATTTCCCTTCCTTCTGTTGGATCGTCTTAAGCTCCTTTAAAATGGAATCGTCAATGTTAAGCGTGGTTCGCATGATGTTTTGATGATACTTGACAACGCATCAGATGTCAAGCTATTTTGGCGGGCGTCAAGCTCATCTGGGCGGGGCTTGTCTATGCGCCGCTTCATATTCACGGTTCATCTCGGCGATGTGGCCGTGGTCTGCAAAACTGAAATATGTGTTGTCACCGATAATGAGGTGCTCGTGGACCGTGATGCCCATGACCCGGCAGGCGTGGATCAGCTCTTGGGTGATGAGTTTGTCTTCCCTGGATGGTCTAGGCTCTCCTGAGGGGTGGTTGTGGACCAGAAAAAGACCTGCCGCATGGTGTCTGAGTGCCGCTTGTACGACCTCTCTTGGATAGACACTGCTCGCCGTGAGGGTACCCTCAAAAAGGGTTTCTATGCCGATGATCCTGTTCTGGGCGTCAAGGAAGACGACCTTGAAGATCTCGCGATTCTTGTCACGAAGGGTGTGGTAAAGATATTTGAAAAGTTCAGTAGACGATCGGATGGGGTCTTTCTTGATGACCTTTTTTTTCAGGTATCGCTCTGCAACCGCGCTTACGAACTTGATACCGAATACGTTTTTCGGCCCAATGCCCTCTATCTCCTGCAGATCTTCAGACGGCGCTTCAATGACCCCTTGAAGAGTCTTAAAGCGCTTCAAGACGGCTTTAGCCTGCTCCTTACAGTCCTTTCTGGGCGTGGCCAGGGTGAGGAGCAGTTCGATGGCTTCGTAATCATGGAAGCCATCGAGCCCGGAAGTCAGAAATTTTTCTCTCAGGCGGTCTCGATGGCCTTCGCCTTTGTGTGGTTTCTTTCCCTCAGACATTAGTCATTCTTCATCGTGCTCTTGTCTGAGATCCCTGCTCATAAGGATGCGAAGCGCCTCTTTTGGGTCAAGATCTTCGTACAATATACGATAGATCTGCTCTGCAATGGGCATTTCGACTCCTATCTTCCGAGATAGATTATGAACCGATTTTGTGGTCTTAACACCTTCGGCCACCGTGCGCGTTTCCGACAGGATAGTGTCAAGCTTCATCCCCTGTCCCAATTTGTGGCCCAGGGTCCAGTTACGGCTCAACGTTCCCGTGCAGGTCAGGACCAAGTCGCCTATGCCGGCCAGCCCCATGAAGGTTCTTGAATCAGCGCCAAGCCTTCTGCCCAGACGCTGGATTTCGGTTATCCCTCTGGTAATCAAGGCCGCCCTCGTGTTAAATCCCAGGTTAAGCCCATCTGAAATGCCTGCTGCAATGGCCATCACGTTCTTTACGGCACCACCCAGTTCCACGCCAATCACATCATGGCTTGTATAGACCCTGAAGTACTGGGCCGCAAAGGCGCTCTGTACCTGCCGGGCCACCTCCGGGTTATGGGCAGCTACGGTGACGGCTGTTGGTATCTTTTGGGCCACCTCCCTGGCAAAGCTCGGGCCGGAAAGGACCGCAATCTGGCTATGAAGTCTTGGAGGAAGGATCTGCTGAAGGATGCCTGACATGGTCAAGTGGGTCTCATTTTCTATCCCTTTTGAGGCGCTGACGATGTAGGTTTTTTCTGCGGGATGATGGACCAGGTTGACCGCAACAGAACGAAAGACATGGGAAGGCATCACCAGGAGCAATAAGTCTTTTCCGGCAGCTACCCTCTCAAGATCGTTTGACGGCCTGATGTTTTGCGAAAGTCGAATATCTGGAAGAAAAAGCTTGTTTTCCCGGGCTTCAAGGATGTCCGCGCACACTTCGGCTTCAAAGGCCCACAGATCGACATCGAACCCTTTTTCCGCCAGGTGGTTGGCTAGAGCAGTCCCCCATGCGCCTGCTCCGATCACGCCAATTTTCATATCCACTTTCTTCACACATCCTGTTCCGCAAGACGGGCAGCGCTGGCCACTCGTTCTCCCGGCTCCATGGCGAACAATCGCACGCCTTGCGTATTGCGCCCAATGACTGACACGTCTCTTACCGGCATTCGGATGATCTTGCCGCGATCGCTTACCAGCATTAGATCATCTTCATCGGTTACCAGGATGATGGCCATCACCAGGCCGTTTCGTTCCGTGGTTTTGATGGTGATCACCCCTTTGCCACCCCTGTTGCGTACGGGGTATTCGTCGATGGAGGTTCGTTTGCCGTAGCCGTTTTCTGTGATAGTCATAAGCGTCTTTCCGTCTGTGAGTACCTCCATGCCCACCAGATAATCCCCGTCAGCAATGTGCATTCCCCGTACTCCCCGGCTGACCCGACCCATGGGGCGCACATTCGATTCATGAAAGCGGATGGACTTGCCGTGCGCGGATCCGAGGAAGACGTTTTGTGTGCCGTCCGTTATGCGTACGGCAATGAGTTCATCACCCGGGACAAGATTCAAGGCAATAATGCCGTCTGACCTGGGACGGCTGTATGCCATCAGATCCGTCTTTTTCACCGTGCCACCCCTTGTGGCCATAAGGACGATTAATCCGGGGTCAAAAGATCGCACTGCAAGGACCGTGGCAACCTTTTCTCCCTTGTCAAGTGAAAGAAGATTGACAATAGCCTTGCCCCGTGCCATCCGGCCTGCTTGCGGCAGCTCGTGAACCTTACGCCAGTAGACGCGCCCCAGGTTGGTGAAAAACAAGAATGTGTCGTGTGTGGAGGCGACAAAGAGACGGTCCACAAAGTCTTCTTCCTTCATACTACCCATGCCTGTTTTGCCCTTGCCCCCTCGCCGCTGGCTGTTGTAGAGAGTGACCGGATTTCTCTTTATGTAGCCGGCATGAGATATGGTGACCACCATATCCTCTTCTACAATCATGTCTTCAACCGTGAGCTCCTCTGTTTCCGCCACGATCTCGGTGCGGCGATCATCTCCGTAGCGCTTTCGCAGATCTTCGAGTTCTTCCTTGATGATACCCCGAACCAGCCGTTCGCTGGCCAGGATCTCACGATATCGCGCAATCGCCTTGATGGTCTCCTTGTATTCTTCATTGATTTTGTCTCGCTCGAGCCCTGTCAAGCGTTGCAGGCGCATGTCCAGGATGGCCTGAGACTGGACCTCGGAAAGATCAAAATCCGCAATGAGACGCTCCTTGGCCTCGGCTGGGTTCTTTGATGAACGAATCACGGCAATGACGGCGTCAATGTGATCCAGGGCTACCTTAAGGCCCTCCAAGACATGGGCCCTGGCCTCGGCCTTGTTTAACTCAAAGCGGGTACGGCGGACTACGATCTCTTTGCGATGTTCGACAAAATAGCTGATGAGTTCTTTTAAGCTCAGGAGCCTGGGTTGTCTGTCCACAATGGCCAGGAGGATAATCCCAAAGCTGTTCTCCATCTGAGTGTGGGCATAAAGCTGGTTGATGATAACCCCGGAAATCTGGTCTTTTTTCAGGGCAACAACGATACGCATTCCCTCCCGGTCCGATTCGTCGCGCACAAATTTGACGCCTTCGATACGTTTGTCTTTGACCAGTTCTGCGATCTTTTCAATCAAGCGGGCCTTGTTAACCTGGTAGGGAATCTCGGTGACTATGATGCTTTCGAGTTCGGTTCTGCGATCCTTTTCTATCATCACACGGGCTCTGAGCCGGATAATGCCCCTTCCTGTTTCATAAGCGGACTTGATGCCTTTGCGTCCGTAAAGGATGCCTGACGTGGGAAAATCAGGGCCAGGCAGGTGGCTCATGAGGCCTTGACAGGAGATGTCCGGGTTGTCAATAAAAGCAACCGTGGCATCAATCACTTCAGTGAGGTTGTGCGGTGGAATATTCGTTGACATGCCCACTGCAATCCCGGAGGAACCGTTTATCAGAAGATTGGGGATCTTGGCCGGAAGAAGAGAAGGCTCCGTAAGGGATTCGTCGTAGTTGGGGGTAAAACCAACGGTCTCCTTGTCAAGGTCTTCGAGCATCTCGTGGGCCAGCCGCGTGAACCTGATTTCGGTGTAACGCATGGCAGCAGCCGAATCACCATCCACGGAGCCGAAGTTTCCCTGGCCGTTAACGAGGGGATAACGCAAAGAGAAATCCTGGGCCATACGTACGATGGTGTCGTAAACTGCCGTGTCACCATGAGGATGGTATTTGCCGATTACATCCCCCACAACACGAGCCGATTTCTTGTACGCTTTGTTCCAGTCGTTCTTAAGCTCGTGCATGGCATAGAGTATCCGGCGGTGGACCGGCTTGAGGCCATCACGAACATCAGGCAGGGCGCGGCCGATTATGACGCTCATAGCGTAATCGAGATAGGACCGCTTCATCTCATTTTCGATGTTGACTTCAACAATATGTCTGTCAGGAGCGCTCATATGAAATGCTCTTTATTCCTTGTATGTCATGAAGAATCAAAGGCAAGGGCCGATCTGGCTGGCAATTTATGGCAAAATCAATGTTGAGAGGCAAGAATCAGTAATGCCGTCAGAACATGAGAAAAAAACTGGCTTGAATCTAGAGGATTCCCACGGGTTAGTCAAGGACTAAAGTCGATCTCGGGGGCGGTTGCGGGGGCCGTGTTTTGAGCGTGTCACGCAGGCGCCGCTGCCACACCTTTCTCTGAAGACCAGCCTCCAGTGGCCGGACTTATGACCATTTCGTCGGCGGCATTGGCCTTGATGTAGTCTTGAAATGCTTGGCAAGTTTCAGAATGTTCACATCTTTGCTGGCATATTTTTACATGAATTCTCGGGTGGTTTCCCCTAATTTCGCAAACAATGTAATTTTGCACGGGTTTTCCTTTCTGTCAGAATGGACTAGTGTAGCTTATTAAATATAATTAAATGACATTTATATATATATTATATAAATTAAATATTCTTTTAAATCCAATGTGTCAAGTCAAAAATGAATAGCTGAGATCATATAGGCACAGATATTGCGTATCACTGGATACGAACATTCGCCCTCTTGAGGTGAGAACGCGACATATCTTCTATTGATAGATCAAGAAAAAGAGAAGGATTCACCGATGTCCGACATAAATGGGCAGGATTTGCTGGATGAGATCGTCTACGACATCAGGAAAAAGGATTTGCTGAAGGCCAGACTCGTTCTTGCCTCGCTTGGCGATATAGACAGCAAGACCCAGAAAAAGGTCTTATTCGAACTTAACCGTGCGGACGACGATTTTACGATACCCCTTCTGGCCGGCGTCATCGCCAATAATGCGGATTTGGCAGCGTCGATTCCGCTTGTCAGGGAAACCCTTTTTTCTAAGGTTTTGGACAGTCCCCAAGTTCTTCTTGATTTGCTCAAACAAAGCGGGGAGACGTTGGACAGGGCGTTCCTGGCGGAGATCGCCGGGGAAATCCACCTTGAGAATGCGGTACCCATCTTGCTTGAGATCCTGGCCATGGAAAATGACTTGAAAATCATTGAGGCGACCATCCTATCTTTGGGGATGATCGGTGATGCGTCGGCAACGGCTGCCGTCAGCGAATACTTGTATGCCGGCACCAGGGACGTGGTCATTACTTCGGTCCGGACCCTTGGGGCGTTAGGCACGCCTTCGGCCATACAGCACTTGGCCGACAGGTTGGGCGGGGACTCTGATGTGGATCTCATGATCGTTGACATTTTTGCCACCGTGCAAATTCCAGAGGCCCTGGAAAAGCTCAATGACACCTTGGCGTCGCCATACGCCCACGTGCGAACTGCGGGGAAGCAAAAGCTCCGTGCGGTCGGCGTCACGGCAGTACGTGTTTTGATCAGAAACTTGACTCACGACAACACTGATTTGGTTATTCATTCCCTAAATGTTCTTGGCGACATAGGCGCCGAAGCGGCGATCCGGAAGCTCCTGCACAACGAGCCCGAAGATCCGAATGTCCGGTTCGCAGCGTATGAGACCTTGGGAAGGCTCCCGCTGCAAAAAGGGGCATTTGTACTGGCGGCCGGCCTGGAGGATCCCGATGACAATGTGCAGGCCGCGGCAGCAAGCGCCATTAACCGCAATTACGACACAGCGCTGGCTGCGGGCATGAAGAACATGATCCGAAGCGGAGACGCTGAGGCCGTGAGGATCATACAAACGATCATCGATGCCCAGTGCGACAATATTTTTCTTGGTCTTTTGGGAGAGGATTTTTTTCAAAAACCGGCTCTCGAATATCTTGCCGACAAAGCCCATCCGGACATACGTTCACGCTTTGCTGAGGTTCTTGAAAAAAAAGGACATGACGATCTGGCCAAACAGATTGCATCGGATAGCAAGCCGGAGGCCGGCGCGAAGCTAAAGGTATTTGCCGTGGACGACTCCAAAATGATCCTGAGTATCTACAGAAGCATGCTGCATAATCTGGGATGCGACCCCCAGCTTTTCGAGTTTCCGGCCGGGGCTCTGGAACGACTCCGAAAAGAAAAGCCGGATGTGATCTTGACAGATCTGAATATGCCTGAAATCACCGGTATTGACTTCACTAGAGGCGTCCGGCAATTGTATGGCAAAGAGGAGTTGCCTGTTATTATGGTAACTACTCAAAATGAGGCTCAGGACAACGAGGCGGCCTGTGCGGCCGGAGTGAACGCCATACTCCATAAACCCTTCACGGAGGAACAGATCGCAAAGGCCTTGACGGACGCCACGGAGAAAAAGTGAAGGGCTTTCGGCGAAGCCATCATATTTCTTTTAGCAGCATATTTGCCGGTGATTTCTCAATGACCTCGCCAAAAACCCTTAGGCACTCAGAAAGTCTCTCAATCTCCCTTGACTTGGCAACGGGTATGTTGTCACTGCCATGCTGTTCCAGCCTATCAATGACATATTTGACAGTAAACAAGTTAATGTCCTGAGCAGGCTGAAAGGATGGCTCTTCTTTCTCGTTGTCACATATCTCAGAAACAACTCCCGATTTCACTAGTTCATTCAATATCTCACGGACCAGGCGGATAGGAATTTCCAGTGTCTTTGCAATCTGGACGGCCAATAACGATTTGCCTCCTTGTGAAAAACCTTTCACCATCAGATGTACGACTCTTAACGTGAGGAGTTTTTTGAAGGTATAACTTATGGCCGAACAATCCTGCTCAAACTCATGGGTCTCTTCGTTCTGATGAGCAAAACAGAGCTCTGCCCCAAAGAGCACAATCATCCAGCTAAGCTGGAGCCATATGAGGAAAAGGGGAAGCGCCGCAAAGCTTCCATAAATGGCATTATATTTGGCCACGCCAATTTGAAAAGAAAGGTACGCCAACTGGAAAAGCTGATACAGTGTACCAGCCGCGACGCCGGCAAAAATCCCTGATCCGAGCCTTATCTTTGTATTAGGCATAAACATGTAGACAAAGGTGAAGAGGACCCAAATCACACCGTAGGGCAGCAATCGGAGGGTGAAAAATATTACGGGACTGATGGCCCCCAGAAGGGCGATTTTCTGCACCACAAGACTCACCTGGCTCTTTATCAGCACGGTCACCGTACTCGATACGATAAACAGGATGGGACAGACAATCATAGCAGAAAGATAATCGCTTATCTTTCTTGTGAAGCTTCTCGGTTTCTTGATCCCCCAGATATGGTTGAATGAACTCTCGATGTTTCCCAGGACCCGGATAACCGCCCAGAAGAGGAGCAGAATGCCCACGCCGGCAATCACGCCTCCTTTTGTGTTTTCAAGGAGTGAACGGGCAAAGTTCACCACCCTAAGAACAACTTCTTCCTGACCCTGAAATGTCTCAAAGAGTTGTGTTTCAAGGGTTCTCTCAAATCCAAACCCCTTAGCCAGGCCAAAGGCCATAGCCACGACCGGCACAATGGAGAGCAATGAATAAAAGGTTAAGGCCGACGCCCTGAAAAGGCAGTTGTCTTTGTCAAATCCCCGTACAGACAGTATGATGATCCTCAACAATCTAATCCAGATCGATCGTATCCGCGGAAGATCCCTTGAGCGGACCCTCCAGATGTCGGTCTTAATGAATTGTATCTTCTTGGCTATCATAGAGAATTTCCCCTTGCATCAATAATGACACCAATAACATATCCTGCTTCTTTGAAAAAGGACCGTTTTCTGCAAGGCGATAGTGTTTTTCATTGAGTTGACAACGTGTCGAAATTGTGAGAAATGAAATTATTCCCCGAGGACCATGACATGGCCGGAAGGAGAACACATTATGAAAACGATCTTCAGGGGTGTCGTAGATATCATCTGTTTTGCTGCTGGCCCTTTTTTCACAGCATATTATCTCTTTGATTTTAGTCATGGACCTGCCGGGCCCGGTCCATTTTACTACTATTATCGACATAACTCACGACTTGGGTTGGCCCTTGGGGTCGCATTGATATCTCTAGGTCTTCTCATCAGACACTCAAGAAAAGAAAAGTAAACAAGACAACGGTGCATAGAAGGAGCTGCGTTTATGGAAAAGGATGTATCTGAAAGACTCTTTGCCAAGGCCCGAAAAATCATCCCTGGTGGCGTTAACAGCCCTGTCCGTGCCTGCCGCTCGGTCGGTATGGACCCTCTGTTCATACAGCGAGCCCAGGGTTCCAAGGTATTTGACGCCAATGGCAATGTTTTCATAGACTACGTTGGCTCATGGGGCCCCATGATTTTGGGGCATCGACACCCAGAGGTAATATCAGCCATTGAGGGTGTCCTGGCGAGGGGGACCAGCTTTGGAGCGCCAACGGATCTTGAGGTGGAACTGGCCGAGATGGTGATTGACGCCGTTCCATCAGTAGAGATGGTCCGGATGGTAAACTCCGGAACAGAGGCAACCATAAGCGCTATTCGCTTGGCAAGGGGGGCAACGGGTCGGGATCTCATTATCAAGTTTGACGGTTGCTACCATGGCCATGGTGACAGCTTCCTGGTGCAAGCAGGTTCCGGGGTCGCCACATTGGGCATTCCAGGAAGCCCGGGTGTTCCTGAGGCATGCGTTGGAAATACCATGTCGCTGCCCTATAACGACCAAGAGCGACTAAGGGAAGTTCTTTCGGAAAAGGCCGGGGCCATTGCCGCCGTAATTGTGGAACCCGTTGCCGGCAACATGGGCCTTGTGGCGCCCAAGCCCGGCTTCCTGGAAACCTTGAGGAAGCTTACCAAGGACCAGGGGATCGTGCTGATATTTGATGAGGTCATGACAGGTTTCCGCGTTGCTTATGGCGGCGCCCAGACCTTGTATGGCATCATTCCGGACCTTACCTGCATGGGCAAAGTCATAGGCGGCGGCCTTCCGGTGGGGGCCTACGGCGGAAAGTCGGAGCTTATGAGCAAGATCGCCCCCGAAGGACCCGTTTATCAGGCTGGAACCCTTTCAGGCAACCCAGTGGCCATGGCAGCAGGCATTGCAACGCTAAAATGTTTGCAGCAGTCCGGGTTCTATGAAACGCTGGAATCCAGGTCTGCCATGTTGGAAGATGGACTGAAAGAGGCTGCCGGCAAGGCGGGGGCGCCTGTGGTGATGAACAGGGTCGGCTCCATGCTGGGACTTTTTTTCACAGATCAACCGGTTTCAGACTTTGCTGAGGCCCAAAAGAGTGATGTTGCCCTATTTGCCAGATATTACAAAGAGATGCTGGAACTGGGCATCTATCTGGCTCCTTCTCAATATGAGGCGGCATTCGTGTCGAGCGCTCACAGCGAGGCAGATATCGAGACGACTATCAGTGCCGCGAGCAACGTTTTTGAGGGTTTGAGAATTTAAGGATTGACTTGACAGACATGGTGTGGTAGGTAGCGGCTTGATTTTCCAAAAGGCTGACTGGCTGCTACAGTGGGGCTTTTGGAAAGCGCTCTTTGTCATGGAAGAAGATACCAAGAAATTGTTTAAAGAGTTATGGTATTACAGTAGCCTGAGTTTTTCCATTGCCCTGTCGGTTGTAATCGGACTAGGGATCGGGTACTGGCTCGACACGCGGGTATTTCATACTCAGCCATGGTTCACGCTTCTTTTTATCGGCCTTGGCGTCGTCGCTGGATATCGCAACATATACCTTGTCCTGAAAAAAACCCGTAAAATGTGACAGGAAAACTTCAGGTCGTGCGGATAGAAAGGAGACTGCTCAGGTTTATAACGCTCACGAACTGGATACTCTTTCTTCTGGCAACGCTTTGTGGTTTTGTCTTGGCGCCGGGGCGTTTCGCATGGGGGATCCTGGCGGGCGGTCTCATTGTTACGATTAACTTTCATCTTCTGTATCGGTCTCTCAAACAAGCTCTTGCGCCACCGCATGTTGCCAACATAACGGGCGTTTTGGGGAAATACTACATTCGCTTTTTGGCCAGCGCTGTTATCATATTTGTGTTGATAGCCGACCATTACGTACACCCCCTGGGCCTCATCATTGGCCTGTCAGTTGTGGTTACGAGCATTATTATAGCAACGCTTAATGAAATAAGGAAAATTATCTTCAAGGAGGCGGCATGATATGGAACATCCAATTCTGTTTCTAGTATGGATAGCTGAACGCATAAGCCCGACATGGGGACATTTTGCCCATGAGTATGTCCACGTGATTTATACGTGGTTTGCCATGCTCCTTCTCATCGGGTTAGGGATTCTTGCCACAAAGGCTATCAGTATGGTTCCCACCAAAGGGCAGAACGTTTTCGAGATCATAATCGGTGGAATGGAAGAATTCATCGTGGACATCACCGGCGAGGAAGGCCGCCGCTTCTTTCCCATTCTTGCCACAGTCTTCATCTATATCTTCTTGTGCAATCTTTTGGGCTTGGTTCCAGGTTTTTTCCCGCCTACGGCCAAGATCAATACCACCCTGTCGTGCGCCCTGGTGGTTGTCCCCATGACCCACATCATTGGTGTCATGTACCACGGACCAAAATACATCAAGCACTTTATGGGGCCTATATGGTGGATGGTGCCTATCATACTTCCTATTGAGTTGATTGGCCACTTCGCTCGGATCCTTTCGCTCACCATCCGACTTTTTGGAAACATGATGGGTCATGAACTGGTGTGTGGCATCCTCTTTCTGCTGGCAGGGGCCTTTTTCGCTCCTTTGCCCATCATGGCTCTAGGCATCTTTGTGAGCCTGGTTCAGGCCTTTGTGTTCTTTTTGCTCTCTACCATGTATTTTGCCGGCGCCATGGAACATGCTCATTAACATAAGATCGCTTCGCGATTTTATATATGGAAGAAGCCCGCGAACAAAATTTTTTAGCAAAGGAGGGAGAGTCTATGTTCAAGAAACTGTCGTTTTCAACCCTTGGGTCTGCATTTCTGTTGCTTGCCCTTTCCACAGTAGCCTATGCTGCAGGTGGTGAGACGGCCATCTTTGGTCTGAAGTACTTCACGGTATCCGTGTTTGCCGCAGGCTTTGGTATCGCCGTCGCAGCCTTTGGTGGCGCTCTGGGCCAAGGCATGGGAGTTAAGAGTGCGGTTGAAGGCATTGCCAGGAACCCCGAGTCCTCTGGTAAGGTGACCGTGACCATGTTGATCGGTCTGGCCATGATCGAGTCTCTGGTTATTTATGCCCTGGTTATTTCCCTGATTCTGATTTACGCACATCCGCAGTCTGCAAGTATCGCGGCGCTGTTTGGCGCTGGTCATTAAGCAGTACCAAGAAGTAGTGAAAAAACCTGACAGGGTTGCCACCACCGCATGCTGATCGTGGTGCGCAACCCTGTTCGTTTTTTGGCGTCAAACACTTTCCTAGCTTAAATATCATACCTCAATATTCAAGCGTGAAAATACCTGCAATCGCCATATCACGCCTGTCAATTTGTGCAAGAAATCTTGCCGTATTGGATGAAAAGGGCGTTGAGGTCATTTCCTCGGGGCGTCTGGCCGACATGTGCGGGGGCAATCCTGCCCAGATACGCAAGGACCTTGCCTACTTCGGCGGATTCGGAGTCAGAGGCCTCGGCTATTACGTAAAAGAGCTCCTGTTTGAAATCCGCAAGATCTTGGGGGCTGACAGAGAATGGCGTTTGGGGCTGGTAGGTGTGGGGAATCTCGGCTCAGCCCTTTTAAGGCATGCCCCGTTGGCGGACAGGGGCTGCACTTTTGTGGCAGCATTCGACAAAACCCCGGAAAGAATCGGAATAAGAATAGGAGGCATAAAGGTCGAGCCTCCAGAAGCCATTAATCACGTGATCGAAGAAAAAGGCATCGAGATAGGTGTCATTGCCGTAAAGCCCGAAGGGGCTCAAGAAGTCGCGGACACTCTAGTAAGGGCGGGCATCGGCGCCATTCTGAATTTTGCGCCAACCGAGATCAGGTGTCCAGCCCATGTGTCTATCGAAAACGTGGATTTCAGCCTCAAGTTGGATATGCTCTGTTATAGGCTCACATCAGGAGCTTCTACCTAATATCGTAACCGTTCACAGGTTACATTCATGCCGTACGGAATTGTTTTGAAAGATGAACGTCGAACGTCCAACGTCGAATGAAAAACGAATATCTAATACCGATTCAGCCGTCCGCCTGCGTGCCGAAGCCTTCGGCGGAGAGCTCGTAGCTAAAGCTACTATGGCGAAGTCGGCACA
>JADFWI010000623.1 GCA_015222985.1 Pseudomonadota bacterium
ACCAGAGTTGACCTAAGTAAAAAGGAACAGATTGGCCAGAGAGAAGAGGCAAATGTCATTACCTATGCTTACCTTCCCCAGTATTCGCATACGGTTTCCTATCAGCGGCATCATTTGCTGGTAGAATATTTGCGTAAAGAGACAGGGCTGAACATAAGGCAGATATTTCCGGAAACATTTGACAAGCACATGAAAATGGTCGGCCAGGGGAAGATTGATATCTCCTATTCCAACCCTTTTTTCTATGTAAAGATTGCCCACCGTTATGGCGCGCGAGCTTTTGCCCGAGTTGTCGAAAGTTATGGCCGGGAAAACTTCCGGGGCCAGATCATTTGTCGTGCTGACAACCGGCTTATACACGGCATTGCCGATTGTCGGGGTAAACGGTGGATAGCTGTATCTCCATATTCCGCCGCAGGTTATCTTTATGCTCTGGGGCATTTTATTGCCCATGGCCTGAAGAAATCGGATTTCAGCGTGGTGGACTTTGCCCCCGGACCCGGGGCCCAGCAAGAGAAGGTAGTTCTGGCCGTTTACGCAGACAAATACGATGTGGGCACCATCCGGGAAGGGACCCTGAACGTGGTTGCGGATAGAATAGATATCAATGAAATCAGGGTAATCGCCAACACCCACTGGTACCCCGGCTGGGTCTATGCGGCCAGGGCGGACCTAAAACCCGGGATCGTGGAAAAGATAAAAAAAGCCTTTTTAAGACTCGACTATAACCAAAGCGAGTACATGCGGATATTGAAGGCGGCCGACATCACAGGCATTATACCTTCTGAAGATCGAGATTTTGACCCGGTTAGAGACTTGGTTGAAAGGCTGGGCGTTAGCCTGGAAAGATAAAGAGGTTTTAATCCAATGAAATTGGGATTTCGCAGCAAGATTTACCTTGGAATGCTTCCTCTGATTCTGATGCTCGGAATAGTCATTTTCTTTGTGGTCACCATAATCATGAAAGAGGCCCTACTGGAAGAAAACCGGAATCGCGGAATTTCCATGGGCATCAATCTTGCGGCCCGCGTGGCTGAGCCCGTTCTGGCCATGGATTTTTTTAGAATGAAGGCCCTTATCGATGAAACTGTTCGGTTAAGTGATGACATTTCCTACACCTTTGTCCTGGATGCCAGGGGACAAACCCTTGTCCATACCTTTAAGGGAGGTTTCCCGGTTGAATTGAAAACAGCAAATGCCGTTTCAGATGCCCAGAAATATAACATGCAATTATTGGATACAGGCAAGGAGTTCATTTATGATTTTGCTGTTCCTGTTTTTATTGACGGTGATCGATTTGGAGTGATACGCATAGGCATTTCAAGAACCAAAATACAAGAAACGATCAATAGACTTTTACAGACGATCTTTTTGGCTACTGTGTTTATTGTCATCATAGCAGGCTTTGTGGAAACGTTCTTTGCACATACGATCACCCAAAGGATCAATATCCTCCGTCGTTCATCAGAAAAGGCAGTCCAGGGGAATCTGGACGTTCAATCAGCCCCCGTGTTGAAACAAAACTGTTGGGAAATCATGTCGTGCGGAAAGAACCAGTGTCCTGCTTATGGCGATACCCGCCGTCGCTGCTGGTATCTTGCCGGGACAATGTGTCTAACCTGTGTGGAAGGGGACTATGCACAGAAGATTGAGGCCTGTCGAGAATGTAAGGTATACAGGAAGAATGCAGGGGATGAGATTCAGCATCTTGCCGAATCCTTTGATGTCATGGCCTATACGCTCAAAGAACACATTTCCGGCTTAGAGG
>JADFWI010000624.1 GCA_015222985.1 Pseudomonadota bacterium
ACGGATAAAGGGGGTCCTCATATTCATCAACCTGTGACCGCTGATCAGCCGGGACATTGGCGAGGTTGTCCGTGAAGCGAACGCTACCGTTCTTGTCCACGTATTTGTAGAATTCCGCTGAGGCGAGGGCTGGAAAGATTGTCAGTATGAGCACAATCACACATTGCCGAAGTTTCATGGTGATGCCCCCTTAATTTAGTTGCTTAGCGATTTCCCTTCTGGATAGATGCCCTGGAGCAGCCGTCTCTCATTTCTTTTTTTCAGCCAAAAAGGCGAGAGAAAAGACCACCAAAAAACCAATAACAGCCAAGCAAAGAGCTATCATCAATTTGGTATCCCATCCAGACGGCAAAATATTGGCCTGGGCCGTAGCAATTGCATTTCCGTGCGTGTCCGTCATGCTCTGCAAGGTCTTTTTCCAGGGCCAGACCTTTCTGAGCGAACCGAACATGAAACCGGTTAACAGGGCTATGGTAATATCGTGGTATCTATTGAAAAGCCAATTGAGTAGACGAACAAATGTGACCAGCCCCACGCCTGCTCCGCCAGCCACCAGCAAAAGGGTGAGAATATCTTTATTATTTACCGCTTCCAAGACATAATGATATTTCCCCAAGAGCACAAGGATAAAGGCCCCGGATATTCCTGGGAGGATCATGGCACATATGGCAATGGCCCCACTCATAAACAAAAACCATACCGTATCCGGCGTCTTAGTCGGGACCATCCCGACCAGAAGATAGGTACATAACGCCCCCAATCCTATCCAGATAACGATGGAGGGGGTCCACTTGGCAAGATGCTTGCTCACGGTAAACAGGGAGGCAACGATCAGGCCGAAGAAAAAAGACCAAATGAATACGGGCTGGTTTTCAAGAAGCCAGGCCAAGATCCTGGCAAGCGTGAAGATGGCTGTGAGTATTCCAAACCCGATTGCCATAAGAAATTGCCAGGACACATGATCCAAGGCATCCTTTACTTTTAAGGAGAATAGGAGTCTCAAAAAGATCAAATCAAACGATTTGATGGACTTGATCAGTTCCTGATAGATTCCGAGAATGAATGCCATGGTGCCGCCTGACACGCCAGGGATCACATCAGAAGCACCCATGCAAAATCCTTTCATGGTCAATCCGAGATAGGCAGTGAAGGACCGGTCAGAATCAACAGGACCATTCATCATAACTTCAACTCCTCCTCGTGAGGATCACAACGGCTCGGTATGGTGTTTTGGCCCGGTGAAGAACCCAGTCGTAGAGACTTCCCAGCACGGCCTAATATTCCTTCCAGCCATGGTTTCCAATGAGCTTTACGAATCGGCAACCCCCTAAGTTGGTTTTGCGAATACCATCTTCGCGCCTCTCGATCTTGAGGAGGGTCTGTGAAAGTCTCCCTCCCACCGGGATAACCAAGCGGCCTCCCTCCTCAAGTTGTTCGACTAGGGTGTCTGGCACTTCCGGAGCGCCGGCTGTGACTATGATTGCATCAAAAGGACTTTCTTCTGCCCATCCCAAGGTTCCATCAGAGCACTTTGCAACCACGTTGTGGTAGTGCAACTGGTCAAGAATCTTTCGGGCCCCGATGAATAGCTTGCGTACCCGTTCAATGGTATAGACCCGGTAGGCCAGTTCAGCAAGGATTGCCGTCTGATAACCCGAACCGGTTCCGATTTCGAGTACGCGGTCGTTTTGGGTCAATTCAAGGGCCTGTGTCATCTCGGCCACGATAAACGGCTGGGATATGGTTTGGCCGTCTCCAATTGGAAGAGGGAAGTCTCCGAAGGCCTGGTCCTGGAGGGCCTCACTGACAAAAAGCTGACGGGGAACTTTCCGCATGGCTTCCAGCACCCTCTGGTCGTGGATGCCGCGGACCTCGATTTGGGTACTGACCATCTTTTCCAGGAGTCGCCTGAATTTCATATGTGATAGCCTGGTTGCCTTAGAACCCTTCGTAGATCACCCGGTTTGACTTGCGTTTCGGGGCAGGAGGTGACTCATCAGGATAGCCGACAGGGATGACTGCCACTAATGTCTTGTCGGTAATGCCAAGGAACTCGTTGATCTGGCTGGCTACGTGCACGGGACCCGTCATCCAGCAGGCGCCTAATCCCTCGGCGTGGGCTGCCAGCAAGAGATTCTGGATGGCTGCAGCCACGGTTTGAATGCTCGTTTCGGGCCTTTCCCTGGTTGGCGCATAATAGGCAAATACAATGACCGGAGCGCCTCCGAGCCGCTTGAAAAATCTCTTGGTGAACTCCACCACTCCAGGCTTTTCGGCAAATACCTCCCTAAGGATCGGCTCTATGTAGTCATAACCCTTGCTTGATATTTCAACAAGGGCTTCCTTTCGGTCCCCAGTAATCACCACGAAATGCCAGT
>JADFWI010000010.1 GCA_015222985.1 Pseudomonadota bacterium
ATCCTTCTCGACACAGATGTTCTTGTTGATTTTTTCCGCGGCCACAGCAAAGCGGTGGCCTTCGTCAACGCCCACTCTGATCGAATCATCCTGTCATCCATCGTCGTTGCGGAACTGTACGCTGGAGTGAAGGGAGATGCAGAACAAGTTGCTCTGGAGGATTTCGTCTCACTCTTTCGTGTTGTCCCTGTAGATGCGGAGATCGCAAAGACTGGAGGGCTTTACAAGCGCGATTATGGCAAGTCACACGGCGTCGGACATGCAGACGCCATCTTGGCTGCTACCGCTGAAGCCGAGAATGCGGAGCTGAAGACCCTCAACACCAACCACTACCCTATGTTGAAGGGCCTCAGACCGGCCTACACGAAGTAGAAGGCCAACAAGACACTCCAGCGGACGCGGACAAACCGCGCCGCTGAGCTTCGCCCCCTTTGTTCCGCTCAACTCGGCATTATCTCAAAGGAAGAAGGTGATAGCTTTGAATCTTTATGAAATAAAGCAGGCTGTCTTGAATCTCATGAACAAGGACTTCGTTGAATTCGAGGAGTGGTTCTATGAATTAGGCGACAAGCGATTGGCCAAGGGAATCGAACTTAATGAAGTAAGGCGGGCTGTTTTGAGTCTATCAAACAAGGATCAATGAATAACGCATAACCAATAACAAGGGAACAGGTATTCCAGTTCGAGGAGGCAAAACATGCAACGATTTGCCGTGCTTCAACTCACCGGATGCGCCGGTTGTGAGGTATCGCTCCTCAACGCTGAAGAATGGGTGGATCAGCACGAACTGGTCTACATGCCACTCGTCACCTCGGCATACAGCATACCGGAGGTGGACCTGCTATTGGTGACCGGAAGCGTTCAAACAGATGAAGATCTCTACAAGCTGCGCCGTGCAGTGCGGCGCGCGAAGAAGGTGGTTGCCGTGGGGACCTGTGCCATTTCCGGCGGTGTGCTCAATTTAGGGGACCGCGATGAAATAAGGGAGCTTTTTTTTGCAGAGGAAAGTCGATATCACCTGCCCAAGCTCCTCCCCCGATGTCGTCCCATAGACACGGTCGTGAGCGTTGACCAGTACCTGCCCGGCTGCCCGCCCACGCCGGAGCTCTTCATGGCGCTTCTTTTCGACCCTCCCGACTTCAAGATTGCACAAACCGTCTGCGAGGAGTGCGACCGCAAGAAGCACAAAAAGATGCGTCCGGCTCACCTGATCGGTTTCCAGCACGGGACGGTGCTTCCCGATATCTGCCTGATCAATCAGGGTTATCTTTGTATTGGCGTCTCGACTCGCGGGGGCTGCAGGGCACTGTGTACACGCGCCGGGCAACCATGTGTGGGCTGCAGGGGGGCGTCGAACGCCTTTATCGAAAAGGGATCGAAGAAGTGGTTTGCAACCATCCAACGCATTTTTTCAAAGATGACCGATATCCCCGCGCATGAGATAGAGGCAGCGCTCCGTTCCCCACAATTATCCCTCTTCCTTTCCCAATTCTCCGATTATGCCAGCAAGGAGCCGCAACCTAGACTCAAAGCGAAGGTGTTATGACATGGTTACCTTGACGTTTCCGCTCAGCAGGATTGAAGGGCATGCGCAGGTCGTTATCGAAGTAGAGGGAGGGAAAGTGCTTTCCGCCCGTTTTCAGGCCACAGAGGTACGCGGGTTTCAGCACTTTGTGCAGGGGGTGCCGGCAGAGCAGATGCCGGTTATTGTTCCCCGTATTTGTGGGGTCTGCTCCACCGCCCACCACCTTGCATCAGTCAATGCTTTAGAGAATGCCTATGGCGTGACGCCTCCGCCATTGGCCGTCAAGATACGCGAACTGCTGCTGCTTGGCCAGCTCATACAGAACCAGGCCACATCACTATTTATCTTCACGATGCCGGACACTCTCGGCGTTAAGGGCATGTTTGAGCGTTTGAAGGATCCGGATCTGGAACGGGTCCGAACCAGTATTACAGGTCAAGCGCTCAAGGTGCGAAAGGCAGGCACGCACCTGATTTCCGTTGCAGGGGGGCAGTTCATCCATCCCGTCAAGGCGGTTGTTGGTGGAATGACAAGTGGCATAGCTCCGGAAGAGGTTGCCGTGGCGTGCGCAGAGCTGGCCACATCATTGCCTCTTGCCTGTGATCTTTTTGATTCTTATTGGGAATTGCTGGTGTCTTTGAAAAAAAGGATCGACACCTGGGGAGATGATGCTCCTGCTTACTACATTGCTGCCACTGCCGAAAACCAGCCTGATTATGGCAGCAACATCATCCGCTTGATGGACCCGGACGGTATTGAGGGGGACCATTTCACAGCACATGAATTCAGGGATCATCTGATTTACGAGGAAACCGACTACAGCTTTGCCGGAAAGACGAGTTACAGGGGCGAGGTCATGCGGGCCAACAGCCTGGCTCGTGTTAACTTGGTCCAGCGTATGGGTACCCCGCGTGCAGATGAATACTTGGACCGCTTTCGCGAGGCCTTCGGCAGACCAGCCCACGAACTCCTGCTCTATGACCTGGCCCGAGGCATTGAGCTGGTTTACGCATTGGAACGGGCCATGGAGATCCTGGCAGAACCGCTCGACAAGGATGATACGGCAGTTCCCCATACTCCTCGAGACGGCGAAGGTTACGGACTGGTGGAAGCGCCGCGCGGCCCCCTGATTCACCACTATCGCATTGAGAACGGCCTGATCGCCAAGGCCGAGTTTGTCATTCCTACGGTGCATAACGTGATGGCCATCGAGCGGGCGCTACGGGTGGCCGCTGAGCGCTATATCACACCAGAGGGAGTGAACATGGAACTGGAACAGGCCGTGGGACGGGTGGTGAGGGCCTTTGATCCTTGCATCGCCTGCGCCACACACTGAGGGTCTCATGATGAATATTGTACCAGAATTTAGGATAGAAAGCGGATATATACCTGGCTCAATCGGTCGGATTTCTGAACTTCATGGTACCTACTACCACGATCATTGGGGGTTTGGGCTCTATTTTGAGGCAAAGGTTGCCACTGAGCTTTCGGAGTTTCTCCAGCGATATGATAAAAACAGCGATGGAATTTGGATTGCCACAGTGA
>JADFWI010000625.1 GCA_015222985.1 Pseudomonadota bacterium
CTATTCAGCATGCGATGAGATTTCGTATTTTTTCAGTTTGATTCTGAGTGTCTTGCGGTCAATGCCGAGCAACTGAGCAGCTTGAGTCTTGTTCCCCCTCACGGTGTCAAGCACCTTTATGATATGGTCCCGTTCCATTTCCTCAAGGCGGATCGGTTCTGTCGGCACCATCTGTGAGAGCACTGTATTGGAATACACAAGATCGTGCGAGGTGATGGTCTTGTCCTGCGCAAATACAATCAGCCGCTCTACCGTGTTTTCGAGTTCACGTACATTTCCTGGCCAATCGTATTCTGTGAGCGCTTTCATCGCATTGCGGGAAAAGCCTTCAACTGTCTTTGACTGTTTCTGGTTGAAGACCTTCAGAAAGTGATCCACGAGCAGCGGGATATCCTCTTTGCGATCTCTAAGGGGTGGCAGATTGATGGAGACCACATTCAACCGAAAAAAGAGGTCTTCCCTGAACTTCCCCTTGGCTATGGTCTCTTGAAGATCTCGGTTTGTGGCTGATACAATCCGAACGTCGACTTTGACTACCTTGTGATCTCCTACCTTCGAGATACGCTTTTCTTCCACCGCTTTAAGAAGCTTGGCCTGGATTTCCAGATTTATGTTGGATATCTCATCAAAGAACAGGGTTCCCTCGTGGGCCATCTCGAATTTTCCCAGTTGGGTTGTATCCGCGCCTGTAAAGGCCCCTTTGACATGACCAAAGAGCTCGCTTTCAAACAGGGTTTTTACTAATGAGCCACAATCGACCGACACAAAAGGAGATCCGCGTCGTCTGCTCAACTCGTGGAGTTTGCGTGCCACAAGGCCTTTGCCCGTGCCGCTTTCCCCTTGAAGCAATACTGTGCTGTCTGTTGGGGCCACCATGGCGATCATCTCCTTGACCTTTGCCATGGCAGGGCTTTGACTCAAAATTTCAGTGTGCTTGCGTTCCTTATCGATTTGTTTCTTGGTATCAATATCTTCAATGGTCAGCCGGCGGTTCCTGAGCGCCCGCTTGGCCGTATTGAGCAGTTCTTCAGGAGTAAATGGCTTGGTAATGAAGTCGAACGCCCCAAGCTTGATGGCCTGCACAGCCGTCTCAATGGAGCCGTAGCCTGAGATCATGACAACAATGGCTTCAGGATCGATGTCCTTGATCTCGGCCAGAATGTATAGCCCGTCTTCGTTGGGCATGTTCAGATCAAGCAAGATAAGATCAAATGACGATTTTTCGAGCAACCCCAGGCCTTCTTGGCCGCTTTTCGCCAGCGTAGTACTGTGACCCTGTTTGGTGAGGGTCTGGTGACAGGCATCCCGCATGAATGCGTCATCGTCAACCACCAGGATTCTGTAACTGGCCTTCATAGACTCACTTCCGATGGCAAGAAGATGGTGAATACAGAACCCTGTCCCTTGGAACTATCCACCGTCATGGTCCCACCATGATGTTCTACGATACCGTGGCAGATAGAAAGGCCCAAACCTGTTCCCTTGCCCTTTTCCTTGGTCGTAAAAAAAGGTTCAAAAACCCTGTCAATGTGTTTGTCGTCTATGCCACTGCCTGTGTCCGAACATTCGATCCGGACTTGATTTGAATCAAAGGCAAACCCCGTGCGGAGGGTCAGGACTCCAGTCCCGTTCATGGATTGTGCTGCGTTGATAACGAGGTTAACAAAGACTTGTTCGAGCTTGTTTTCATCGCCCGCCACCTTGGGAAGGGTCGGGTCAAGGCGCATCTCAATGGAAATACCTCTTAAGAGCACATGATCTTCCAGAAACCCTATCACATTACGCAGAATTCTGTTGACCTGAACCATCTTTGGATGAGGGCATTCCTGGTGCGCAAAATCGAGCAGCCCCTGGACAATCATCTTACACCGATGTGCCAGCTTGGTTATTTTGATGACGTTTTCCATGTGCGGATCATTATCAGGCAGATCTTCCATGAGTAGATGACTGTACATGAGGATACCACCAAGGGGGGTATTCAGTTCATGTGCGATCTCGCTGGCCAGCCTGCCGGTGGCCTTCAGACGTTCGGCAGAAAGAAGTTTCTGATTCATTTCAGACAGTTTCATTGGTTTCTGGAAAACCCCGTCCTCTGGGCGCGGTCAGAGTCAATTGGCTCTGCCATACTTGGTTCCATTGAAATGCCAAAA
>JADFWI010000626.1 GCA_015222985.1 Pseudomonadota bacterium
ATTGCCACTAAAAGAGTGAATCGACCACATCAGAGATCGTGCGGACGCCAACAAGCTCCATAGTAGCCGGTCTTTTGAGATGTTTCAGGTTGTCGTTTGGAAGGAGGCACCGCTCAAAGCCCATCTTTTCTGCCTCATGCACCCTCGGTTCGATCCGGCTGATTGGCCTGACCTCTCCGGTCAACCCGATCTCTCCCAGCACCACTGTGTGTCCCTTGACAGGTTTGTCAAAGAGACTCGATGCAATAACTGAGACAATCCCCAGATCCACAGCTGGCTCATCTATTCTTACGCCGCCTGCTACATTCACAAAGATATCATCGTCTTTCAACTGCAAGCCGAGTTTTTTCTCCATGACTGCTACCAGAAGAGAAACCCTGTTATAGTCAACTCCAAGGACTGTCCGCCGCGGTGTGCCAAAGCCGGACTTGGCAACAAGACCCTGGATCTCAAGCAATATGGGTCTAGAACCCTCAATACTCGCTGTGACCACAGAACCAGGGACAAAAGAGGTACGTTCGGGGAGGAATACCGAAGAAGGATTCAGAACCTCGCAAAGTCCGCTGTCCTTCATCTCAAATACACCGATCTCATTGGTGGAACCAAACCGGTTCTTTACTGCCCGCAGTATCCGGAAAATGTTGTTTTGGCCCCCTTCGAAATAGAGCACCGTATCAACCATGTGTTCCAGCAGCTTGGGGCCGGCAATGGCTCCATCTTTTGTCACGTGTCCCACCAGAAAAATCGGAATACCTGTACGCTTCGCCAGGAGCATTAGGTGCATAGTGGCCTCTCGAACCTGGCTTACGCTGCCTGGGGCAGAGGTCAACTCTGGGGTAAAGATGGTCTGAACGGAATCAACTACTATGACATCGGGCTCCATCTCGCCGGCCATGGCTCTGATCGACTCAAGGCCTGTCTCCGAGACGGCCCAGAGTCCATCCGAACATGTGCCCAGTCGGTTGCTTCTGAGCTTGATTTGCTGTACGGATTCCTCACCGGAAATGTACAGCAGCTTGTACTTGTGCGATGCAAGTCTGTGTGAAACCTGAAGCATGAGAGTGGATTTGCCGATGCCGGGGTCTCCACCTATTAGGATAAGAGATCCTGGGACCACTCCCCCTCCGAGGACACGGTCAAATTCGTGTATTCCTGTGGCAATACGTTTGACCTGGCTGATTTCCACACTGTTGATAGGAACCGGCCGGGATGGTGAGGCTGCAGAAAAAGCATGAACTGCAAGCCCGGACTCCAACTGGCGCCTTTCCTCAACGAGGCTGTTCCATTCACCACAGTCCGGACATCTTCCCATCCATTTTGGCGCTTGATAGCCGCAGTTTTGACACAAGAAAACCGTCTTGCCTGTCTTCTTACGTTCCATGGCAATTTCATTTGGACACTGAAAGCGTTTAGATCCAGAGAAAGACAATCAGAGATGGGCTTTGCACTTCCGGCAGTAACCAGTTACCTCAAACTTGTGGCCCTTGATCGAAAAATCGTATTTCTCTGCCAGCTTTTTTTCAAGCCGTATCAAAGACTTTTCTTGGAATTCGATGGTCTTGCCGCATTTTATACACCGAAGATGACAATGGTGTTCGTGGCCGTAGATGTGCTCATAGTGAAGGTGGCCATCTTCAAAATAGGCCTCTTGAATCAGGCCGGTCTCCAACAGATACGGAATCAGGCGATAGATGGATGGCTTTGAGACCTTATGTTTCTTTCGTTTCAAGCGTAAATAGAGTTCGTCCACGTCAAAGTGATCGTGAGTGGCAAAGATCTCCCCGATAATGAGTTCACGCTCGGGCGTATTTCTAAGGCCTTTTTCTCGAATAAACTCCCTGAACACCTCAATTTCGCTTTTCATCTCTCACCCCTCGGTCAATTGGATAGGAAAAGTGCCTTTTTCTGACTGCAGAGTTCCGTCGAAGGAGGGACTACATAGAATCGCAGAGCGATTTTGTGAGTCGGCATATTTTTTCTTTAGCAGCTTGTAGCACTCTAGTCAACAAGCAAACC
>JADFWI010000124.1 GCA_015222985.1 Pseudomonadota bacterium
AGCTTGGCCGATTGCTCAAGGACCGTGTCATGAAGGGCCTTGATCCGTAACATCGACTTGACCCTGGCGACCAGCGCGGCGTGGTCTACGGGCTTTGTCAGGTATTCGTCCCCACCTGCTTCGAGACCGGCGACAACGTCTTTCGGATCCGCTTTTGCAGTGACCAGGATGATCGGCATGAATGGCAAAGAGGAGTCCGCTCTCAGGTGTTGGCAGACCTCAAGACCATCCATCTTGGGCATCATGATATCAAGCAGGATCAGGTCCGGCTGCTTCTCTTTGGCCATGGCCAGCCCCGCTTCGCCGTCTGTCGCTGTGAGGATCTTGTAGTTGTGGGCCTCGAGGCGAGCCTGGAGAATATCCAGGTTTGTGAGGTTATCATCCACGATCAGGATCAGTGGTGGCGTTTTCACAATGCAATCCTCCTCAATCGCCTATGGTACATACTCGCGGATTTTTGCAAGGAGCTCACGCGGACTGAACGGCTTTGCGACATAAGCATCGCAGCCAGCCTCAAATGCCTTCACATCGTCGCCGCTCAACGCATAGGAGGTGACCACGATGATCGGGACTTTTTGGAGATTAGGGTTCGCCTTGATTTGCCGCGTGGCTTCGTATCCGTCGATACCAGGGAGTTGGATGTCCATCACAATCAAGTCAGGGCGATAGGTCTCAGCCGCGCTCACCCCCTCTATCCCGGTGACCGCCTCGATCACCTCATAACCGCTGCTTGTGAGGAGGTCACGCATGATACGCCGGTTATCCTCGTGGTCTTCGACCACTAAAATTCTCTTGCTCATCTCTGCTCCATTTGTCTCTCTACTCGAACCGGAAGTGTAAACCGAAAAGTCGAGCCTTTCCCCAGGCTGGAATCCACCCAGATGCGTCCCCCGTGCATTTCGATGATTCTCTTGGCAATGGAGAGCCCAAGGCCAGTTCCGTCCTTCTCGCGGGTGCTGGAACTATCAGCCTGGTGGAACTCCTTGAAGATCCTTTTGTGATCGGCTTCCGAAAGCCCGGGACCTGTATCAGACACGGAGACCAAAAACGCTTCGTTGGAAGCGGTCACATCCACCCTAACTTCCCCCTCCTCGGTGAATTTAATCGCGTTCCCGACGAGATTCAGCAGCACCTGGGAGATGCGTTGTTCATCGCCCTTGCCTGAGGCTAAATCTGGAGCGACCACAACCTTCAACGCGAGATTCTTCTCCGCAGCTAAGGACTCTACCGCGTTGCATACTGTCTGAACCACCTCCTCCATTGAATACTCGCTGAGCGAAAGAGAAAGCTGTCCCGCTTCAATCTTGGAAAGGTCGAGAACGTCATTGATCAGGCTGAGTAGATGGTGTCCATTCTTCTCCAAGCGCTCCAGAACGTCCTGAATCTTCTCGGGCACATCGCCATAAATTTTGTCCAAGATTAGCTGTGTATAGCCCAGGATAGCGTTCAGTGGGGTTCTAAGTTCATGACTCATATTGGCAAGGAACTCGGACTTGTGTTTGCTGGCGATCTCGAGCTCTCGCCCCTTTTCCTCGATCTCGCGGAAAAGCCGAGCATTCTCGATTGCCAGCGCCGACTGGGTGGCGAAATCCTGAAGGAAGTCCACTGTTTCCTGTTCGAACCGGCCAGGCTCCCTGCGCCGAACCACCAGGCTACCTATAATCTTCTCCTCCCGAAGCAGTGGCACTGCGAGCAATGCTCGGAATCCAGCCTTAAGCACTGACTCGCGCAGGGGATAGTCTGGTCCGTCCAGTATGTCCGGCACCTGCTCCGCCTCACGTTTTAGTCCAGCCCGACCCACCACAGTCTCGCCCAGTTTGATTGGAAATTTCCGGATCGCCTGCAACAGTTCCTCACTCATCCGATGCGTTGCGCGTAGCTGGAACTCTTCGGTTATTTCATCGAACTCATAGATCGCTCCTGCCTCTGTCCCTGAAAGTTGGACAGCGTAAGCAACGATCTTGCTAAGCACCATATGGAGATCCAGGGTGGAGCTGATTGTCTGGCTCACATCCCTCAGGGCTTTCAGTTCTTCCACCGATCGAGCTAACTCCCGGGTGCGTACTTCGACCTTCTGTTCCAGGTTTCGGCTGTACTCCTCCAGTTTTTCTTTGCTCTCGCTAAGCTCTCCAAATAACTGCTTGATCGATCCCCGCATGCCATCTAAATGCTGAGCGAGTATTCCAACCTCGTCACTACTGCTTTTGTCAACGAATGTGTCTAAATCACCATGAGCAATCAACGAAGCCGACTCTTGTAATTTCAATAAAGGGCGAGAAATATACCTTTTTGTTATGACTACGGATGTGAGCCAAATTGCCGAAATGATGAGGACTGTCAAGGCAATAATGCCGTAAATCAGCAAAAAGACCTGTTTTTTAACGGTTTCGCGCGACATTACTATTAGAATCTTGCCGACTTTGCTTTCTTCAAAGTGAATATCAGAAGATTTTACAATAAATTCCGAGTTTTTCAGCAATGTGGGAGGCATCGCCGATTCGATTTGTTGCAGCTGAAACCCAGGACGTTTTTTCTTTGTGATAACCTGGTCTCCCCACGATACCTTTGTATAAACTATTGACTCATCTAAAAATAACGCCTCTACAAAGTCATTTACAACATCATTGTCCATGTTCCAAAGAGGCGTTGGCAGGCTTATCTGCGCGAGCTTCATGGCATTGTCTAACCGAGTTTTTAGCTCGCTCTCGATTATGTTAATTTCAAAAAGGATACCGACTGTGGCAAAAGCAATCAATAACAAAGTAACGACGCCAATCAAGGCGTAACTGAAACGGCGGCTGATGCTACTGACTCTAAGAAAAGGTTTTGATGAGGAGGTGTTCTTCATGGACACAATCCTTCACGGCTTATTGCGCTACCCACACGCTGGCAAGGTCTTGGTTCAGGTAAGAGGTGTGTTTTAAGGTTTGTCTTCAATCTCTGGAAATGGATCATCTTCTAATATGTTATTCCATTTTTTGCGAATCTGCATTATTGTTCCATCAGCTAACAGTTCGTTAAAAGCATTTCTCCAGTTTTGTACAATTGAATCTGACGTTTTCTTTGAAAAAGCAATCATAAGATCACTTTTCCTGAGATGGTAGACCTCCTCTATTTCATTATAATCAACCCCGG
>JADFWI010000627.1 GCA_015222985.1 Pseudomonadota bacterium
GTCAGCCGCCTGGAACTCTCCTTCAGCATTGATGACCTTGGCACGTCGCTCTCGCTCTGCCTCTGCCTGCTTGGCCATGGCCCTCTGCATTTCCTGGGGGAGATCGATATGTTTGACCTCAACTGTGGATACCTTGATCCCCCACGGATCCGTCTGGGCATCCAGGATCTCCTGAAGCTTGTTGTTGATGTGTTCCCTCTCTGAAAGCAGTTCGTCCAGTTCAGCCTGTCCGCACACACTGCGAAGTGTGGTTTGGGCGAGCTGGGACGTGGCATACATGTAATTTTCCACCTCAATAATGGCATTCTGCGGGTCCATGACTCTGAAGTACATGACGGCGTTTACCTTCACCGAAACGTTGTCTTTGGTAATGACATCCTGAGGATCTACATCCATGGTAATCAAACGCAAGCTCACTTTTACCATCTTGTCAACAATGGGGATCAGGATAATCAAACCGGGTCCTTTTGAGCCAATGACACGGCCCAGGCGGAATATGATTCCCCGTTCATATTCATTAAGGACCCGTATGGCTGCGGCCAGAAAGAAAAGAAGCAGGATAATGCCTGTAATTGTCGTAATCATGGAAACCTCCTTTTTGGAAACTACTCAGTGTCCATCCATAAATGGTTTTTTTGCCCAATCTCTGCGTTATGCTCAAAAAACAATCCTCAGAATATCACACATATGCCTGCGGTTATTTTTTTCGCATGCCTTGATTTTGAACAAAAATCCTCATTTCTGGATGGACACTATTTAACCTCTTCAACCGTCAACAGCAATCGATCCACGCCTACCACACGAACCTTGGCGCCTACCTCAATGTTTCCCCCGGCTACCGCGTTCCAAAGCTCCCCGTGGACAAAGACCTTGCCTTGCGGCTCAAGGCTGCTCTTTGCTATCCCTATGTCGCCGACCAGACCCCTTTGGCCCGTTTTAGGTTTCGATATCTGGGATCGAAAGACCAGGCCTGCCACTGCGACAAAAAAGCCGGATACCATGACAACCGTGGGAATCAAGACCCGCAATGACAAACGCATTGCAGGCCCAGCGCCTTCAAAGAGCATAAGAGATCCCAAGAAGAAACAGATGATTCCCCCGATGCTAAGAAGACCATAGCTCGTCACCTTCATTTCAAGGATAAACAGGACAAGGGCAAGGGCAATGAGCAAGATTCCTGCGTAATTTACCGGAAGTGTCTGAAAGGCAAAGAAGGCCAGAATCAGAGACATGGCGCCGATCACCCCAGGAAAGATAGCGCCAGGATGGGACAGTTCAAAATAGAGACCGGCAAGGCCGATCATCATAAGGATGTAGGCAATGTTGGGATCGCTTAAGGTCTTAAGTATCTTGTCTCTGAGGCTTTCTGCAAGGAATACCCTTTTTACACCTTTGGTGTGTATTGTTCCCTTGCCTTTCAATTCTCGACCGTCAATCTTCTCAAGAAGATCGTCCAGATCCTCTGCAATCAGGTCAATCACGTTAAGCTCCAGGGCCTCCTTCTCCGTGACAGAGACACTTTCACGAACCGCCTTCTCAGCCCATTCGCTGTTTCGCCCCGTTTTTTCTGCAATGCTTTTTATGTAGGCCACCATATCATTGACAACTTTTTCGGCCATGGTCTTGTCCATCTTTTTTTGCCCGAGGTTGACCGGATGGGCCGCGCCAATATTGGTACCCGGAGCCATAGCAGCAATGTCTGCTGCCATGGTAATCATCACGCCTGCCGATGCCGCCCGCGCCCCGCTTGGTGAGACATATACGACTATCGGGATCTTTGACGACAACATGGCCATGATAATGGATCGCATGGAAAGGGCCAATCCGCCCGGGGTATCAAGCTGGACCACGAAGCAACCCGCCCCTTCTGTGGAGGCTGTTTCCATACTCCTTATGAGATACTCTGCAAGGCCCGGATTGATAGTGCCTGAGACCTTGGCAATATAGACATCTCCCTCGCCACCTTCAATGATGGGCGGAAAAGCCCCGAAAAACACAATGGCAAATAAGAAGGCTATGAGGATATCTCTAGACCTTTTCATAGGCTGCTTGTACCTTTTGAATATCTTCCCAGACATCGCGCTTCTTGGCAGGATTGCGCAGAAGAAACGCAGGGTGATAGGTAGGAAGAAGGGAAATATTTTCATAAGTATGGAAATTGCCCCGCAATTGCGATATGGGCGTATTTGTCTTAAGGAGCGTTTGGGCTGCAAATGCCCCCAGGGCACATATCACTTTTGGCCTGATGGCTCTTATCTGCCGTCGGAGAAATGGGATGCAAGCCCCTATTTCGTCTGGCTCGGGGTTCCGGTTCCCCGGAGGACGGCACTTTATGATATTACAGATGTATACCTCGTCCCGCCTCAGGTGAATCGCTGCAAGGATCTTGGTCAGCAACTGACCTGCGGGGCCTACAAAAGGCAGTCCCTGCAAGTCTTCTTCGTAACCCGGCCCTTCACCGACAAGGACCAGCCGGGCCCGTGGATTTCCATCACCGAAAACCATGTGTTTGCGCCCTTTGTGGAGTTTGCACCGGCGGCAGTCTCCAAGGTCCTTTCGGATCATCTCAAGGGTCTCGACCGCTGGTCCTTTGTCCAATTGCTCAAATGTGTTTGCCGATTCTTCAGACAAGGCTACGCCCTTGAATCCCAGCCGCTTTACGTATTGCAGATAACCCCTGAGGTCACGGACGATTTCTGAAAAATCATCGTAAAGAGCATGGTTGATGGTTTGATCGGTCATCTCTCATCCGGCATCAGGCATCGAGTTTTTCTTGATCTCCAACACTCTATCTAACAGGAGGTCTGCAAGGTCGCTCTTGTGCATAAGGGCAAGAGCTTCGGAGCGTCCATCTTTATAATAAAGGCTTACCTGGTTCGTATCCGAACCGAATCCTGAATCATTTCGCCCCACGAGGTTGGCCACAACCAGGTCCAGGTTCTTTGCAGTCAGCTTGGCCCTGGCGTTTTCTTCCAGGTCCTGTGTCTCTGCCGCAAAGCCGACCAAAACCTGATCTTTCTTCGTTTCTCCAAGCGCCTTTAAGATATCGTCCGTCTTTTCCATGGGCCACTGTTGCCCCATCTCGGCCTTTTTCACTTTGTGTTGGAAAACCTTGCTTGGCCTCATATCGGATACGGCTGCCGCCTTGATGATAATCGTACTGTGGCCCGCCTGGGCCATGACCGCGTCAAACATCTCTTTGGCTGTCCTTACACGAATGGCCCTCACTCCGTCAGGGTCAGGAAGAGTCGTGGGGCCGCTTATTAAGACGACCTCAGCCCCTCGCCTCTGGGCAACACGGGCCAGGGCGTATCCCATTTTTCCCGAGGAGGAATTGCTAATAAATCTAACAGGATCAATCGCTTCCTGCGTTGGCCCTGCCGTTACCAAAACCTGCTCCCCGGCCAGATCCTGGGGCGTCAACAGGCGCCTGAGTTGCTCTGCGATAGCCTCAAGATCGGCAAGGCGCCCTGCGCCCTCATGGCCACAGGCAAGTAAACCGGTTGCCGGACCGACGACATGCATTCCCACCTGGCGGAGCCTGTCCATGTTGTCCTGAACTACGGTATTCTCAAACATATGAACGTTCATGGACGGGCAAACCAGAACAGGAGCCCTCAGGGCCAATACAAGGGTCGTCAGGGGATCGTCAGCAATCCCATGAGCCATTTTCCCAATGACGTTGGCAGTGGCGGGTATGATTACTGCGGCATCTGCCTCATCCGCCCATCTGATGTGCCTAAGAACACCATTTTTTCTGCCCTCGAACATACGGGTCCATACCGGATGCCCCGAGAGCGCTTCAAACGTAACCGGCCCTACAAAGGCCTGGGCCGCCTTGGTCATGATGACCCGTATGTTGGCGTTCGACTTGACGAGAAGTCTGAGGAAATCCGCGGCCTTGTATGCCGCGATCCCGCCACAGACACCCAGGACGATCTGTTTATCCTCTAATGGATCTGGCACGTTAGTTATTTGATTTTCGAGAACCTACGTTATTTCAGCAGTGTGGCTTCACTGTCCTCCATGGTGGGGGCCACCCAGATTTCGACCTCTGTCTTGAATTGTTTTTCAGTGATATTGACGACGCAGCTTCGATTCGCTTTGCTGAAAAACATGATTGCTCGCGGAGACTTGAAAGCACTCAATAGCCGCCAGTTGTCCTTTACCATGTTGTTTTCGAAAAACCTGACGAGAGAGTCCAGCTCCACCCGTCCAGTCAATACCAGGACACCGGCGGTGAACCCCGGGGCGTGATAGATAAAGGATCTTTTCCTATCCGCCTTGAGTTCTACAGGGACAAGAACATCTCCAAAATCATAGTAGAGAGGTCCTGGCGTCTCTTCTTCCTCGGTTGTTGCTTGGACGGCTGAATCCTCCGAGCTGGCACTGTCGCTTTTCATGCTGGCACATCCGGCAGAAATCATGAGAACAAGTAAAAGCGCCAAAGCACCTCCAAAAAACCCGGATCGTCTAGAATCTGTCATGGCATCCCCTCCCCTTTCATAATGAAGATTATCAAATCAATTGCTTCCCCGAAACGAGGACCGATTCAATGGAAGTTACCATTGTTTGGACACTAACAGCAATGCAAGGCACAGTCAAGGACCTCGTTACTGTCCCCGGGTTTATCCCTTGACACACAAGCGGATTTTTCCCTATACTCGTGCCAAAAAAATGAACACGGGGGTTGCCGATGCCAGGAGAAGAGACCATAAGCATTGAAGATCTTCTGAAAAAGCGGGAGGTACAAGAGGCA
>JADFWI010000125.1 GCA_015222985.1 Pseudomonadota bacterium
AGCATGCCGGCGTTTTGCATTACCTCAAAAAGCCGTTTATCCTTTTGGAGCTCCTCGAAAAGGTACAGCATGCGCTGGATAAGAGTTCCAAAAGCCTCATCAGCGACTTTACTGTGACTAATTTCCTTCAAATAATTGAAATGGAAGAAAAAACTTGTACGATCGAGATTACTTCCAAAGGAAAGGTCGGGTACTTGCATTTGAAAGATGGGCAGTTGATCGATGCTGAAGCTAATGAGTTAACCGGTGACAGTGCTGCCATCGAGATCCTCGGGTGGGATGGTACGGAGATGAAGATTGAAGAATTAGCCAGCAATAGAAGGACAATCCGTGCCCCCCTCATGCAAATGCTAATGGAAGCCGCCAAGGTTGTAGATGAAAGGGCCGATGCCGCCCCACGTCATGACTCGTTATTAAATGAGGCTGTCACACTGGCTGAAGGCCGCTACTACAAAAAAGCTCAGGAAAAGCTGGCTGCGTTCTTGAAGGCGGACCCAAAGAGCCACAAGGGCTGGCTGTGGTATTCCCGCGTTAGCGGCAACATGAAATCCATAGAACGGTCTCTGAGCAATGCGGAGAAGATTGCCCCAAACGATCCTGAAGTTGTGGAAGAGATCCATAAAGTCGAACTTGCGAAGAAAACATTGAGAAGCGGACAAATCCGGCGTTGCCCCTTTTGTTGGGCACCTGCGAATATGAAGGCCTTTAAATGCCCATATTGCCGGGCACATCTCTTTGTTCACGAAGAATTATTGGCTTGCACGAAGGCTGTAAATCGGGGAACACTCCAACAGGCAATCGATATGTACACGAAGGTGGCCACAAGGAAAACCAATCCTTCTGCTCATTATTATCTTAGCATTGCCCATTTCAATCTTGAGAATTGGGAAAAAGGACTCGATCAGTTAAACAACACCGTCAAAATGTTCCCGGAGAAGAAGTTCTATGCAGAGCAACTACACATGTTAATAAATCTCCTCACCTCCAGTGAAGATATGTTTGCTCAAGAGACAGTGGCGAAAAAAAAGGTGCCCGATCCTGCGCCAACAACAACAGTGAAAGCCGAGAAAAAGAAGATACTTCTCGCGGAAAGCAGCCCTCCAATACGAAAGGCTATTTCTATAGCCTTTGCCGGAAGAGGGAACGAAGTCATAGAAGCGGGCGACGGCCTTGAGGCTTTGAACCAACTGGATAAGACAACGCCAGACTTGATCCTCATGGATATCATCCTGCCTAAACTAAACGGTTACAAAGTGCTCTCTATCATCCGGGATAATCCCGAACTTATGGATATTCCCGTCATCATATTGACTGGCAAAGAAGGGGGCGCCAATAATGTAAAGGAGAAATTGGCCGGTTCTGTAACTTATTTGAGCAAGCCCTTTGATCTATCGAAACTAATAGAGACTACTGAGAAATACCTTAAATAGGTTACCATCCAAGAGTTAGAAACCGTCAGAGCGGAGAGCGGTTTTGTAATATGATTTAGAGGGCCCCTACTCCTCAGTTTGTAGCTTGGTGGTTTACCAGGTTATCTGAGAGCGCGTGACGAGAAAAAAGCATACCAGCGCGTTGAACACACCTAGGAGAAAAACTCCCTGATGATGGAAGAAAAAACCTTCGTCTTGAATGAAGATGCGAAAAGGCTCTACGAACAGCTTGAAGGGGTAGAGTTTGGAGGACTGACGACTCTCGACCAGGCCTTGAGCAAGGAAGAAAAAGAGCTGAATGACTGCCGCGACCTCCTTGGGAAACTCGCACACCTTTTAGGTGTATGTCTCAAAGATGCCCATTTAATGAAAGATCCGAAGACAACGAAAGTATTCCTTAATGAACTCTTTGCGGTTCTCCATGGGCTTGGTCGGATACCAGGTCACGACGGAAAGATCCTCATACGTCATAGGGGGCTCCTGACAGGCACAAAGGCATCAGAAAGGATTGATTACGTCATTTTATTTGGTAACATCCTCTTCGATATAGCCACTGCTGCTGCCATGGTCAAGAGCCTTGAGGACGCCCCGACCGATCTTCAAACAAGATTGACTATGGCCTTTCAGGTCTTTTCGGACCACGGAATTAGCTCCCTTTATTTGCAAATTCCCGAAGAGTCCCCTGCCTATTTGGATACTTTGCAGATTGCGTTGCAAATCCTGCCTTACTACAGTCAGGCTGCGAGACCTGGTTCTTCTGCGGTGTTCGAAAAGACCTCCTCTGAAAAATCTTTTCCGTTGATTCATGATGAGCGGGATCAACCCGACCTAAACCTGACCCTGCTTGCCGGAGTTAACGGTGCAAAGCCAGAAACAATGAAAACCTTGGTGAAAAAAGTTGACACCTGGATGCGTGGACCGAATTATATGGCATCTGACAAACAGTTTCAGAGCGTCTACAATGCCATCCTGGGTATCAAAGTTCTTCGGGAGATACTGGTACATCCTCCAATCGAGATAAACAACATCAAGTGGTTGATTGTGGACAATGAGGGGGAGTTTGTTTCAAAGCAAAAGTCCCAGGTTGCCCGGCTGGTGGCAGGCGAGTACGGCAACTCCCCTCAAGAGATGGCCCGTGTTATTGGGAGTGTATACGGAGATGATTTTCAGCAGATCGATTCACAAAATCTTGCGGAGCGCCTCCGGCTGGCCTCGAATCTCCTGACATCCATTGAAAAGACTGATACGAGCCAGCCCGTGATGGACGAAGTACTTGACAATGTTGAAAGTCGCCTAGATAAGGTTTCTGATCATGTCTATGACAGCCTCGAGGTCCATGACGGTGTAATCAAAGCCAAAACCGGAAAAACAGAGACGACAGTAGGAAGAATCCATTCAAAGCTGAAACCGATGGTAGGCTTTTTCAAGGCACGATCAGCCATCAAAAAGAAAATGATAAACATGGCACAGCGAGGAATAAGCTTTGACGCATATGACTACAAGATCATTGCAAAGGATTTTGGCATCTCTGTAAATGAGGCAAAAGAGCTCATCGATTTATTTAAGAGTTGCTTTGACGATCAAGGTTGTTTTATCAGAGTAACCTTTGAAAGAAATATCACTCAAATAGCCAAGTATGGAAAGAAAGTTTTCATGTTTTTGTGGCAGTACCTTAAGGTGATGCTTCAACGCGAGGATCGGATAGCCTTTCTGAATGCTCTCCAGCTACTGGTCACCCACTTGAAAGAATCTGAGAGTATCCTTAGTGCCCTGCTTTCGGACTTTTTCGATGATCCCACGACGGTTACCTTTTCTGACCAGTGTGCCCTTGTGCTAATCACTTTATTCGCCAGCAAGCATGATAAAGGATTTCGTAAATATATCGAAATCACCCCAGAGGAGGTTCTAAAGATCAGCAAAGGACTGGATACCAAAATGGTGGCTGCCGCGTCGAAGCTGATCGACAGCAATCACGAGAAATTTTTTGAAAAGGTCAAATTGATTCACAGAGAACTTACTCAAGCCCTTGATTCCGGCAGGACTGAAGGAGAACAGATGCATCTTCGCAACATGTTCTTACTCGAAAGAGAAGTTTACATATTCCTCTCTCTAGTAGGGGGAAACACGGCCCGCGCTTTGATAAGAAGTGCAGCCCAGGTATACGGAGATCCGAAAGGAAAAATCTATCTACTTAAAGAAAGCAAGCGCTTCTTCCCTAACCTTCTGCAACTTCTGAGAATAGTGAGTCGAGGGTTGGGAAGAATAGGGGGGGGGAAAGACCTGAGTCTTTTGGAAAATATTAGAACACAAAAAGAGAAATTTCTTGAAGAAATTGACGGGGAAAGACACAAGAAGTATGCCGAGCTAACTATGAAGTGGGTAGAGGCATCCATGCAAAGGCTTTCTGCGAAAAATTGAAATGGGGCCACAGTGTTCTGATGGTACAGGAAAAGAACCAATGGCAATTTTTCTGCCCAACCCGTTTTTGAAACAATGTCAAATATTTAACAGAAAGGAGAAAACAAATGAAAGCAACATGCGTGAGAGAATGGGGACATCCATTGTTAAATCAGTAAGTTAAACGACCAGAAGGTAATTCTTCTCTTTAGCTGCCTTTTCTCCCTTGTTCACAGCATATACTACACCTCATTGGCTCATCCCTAATCGTTTCGCCAAATGCGTCCCGCTTTCAAAATATGTTTCTTTCCTCTACATTAACGACGGGATAAAAAACGGAATTCCCGGGAAAATCGAGAAGAGTAAAGGATTATGACATTCTTTCAAACACTGCCGCAATGTTTTTCTTTTCGCCGAAATGAATACACCCGGTAGGGCATACACTCATGCACGAAGGCTGTTTGTTATCCGCCAACCTCTCAACACAGAGATCACACTTCACGGCAATCTCTTGATTGTCATCGAATTGCATGGCCCCAAAAGGACATGCCTCAATGCATTCTTTGCACCCAATACAGAGATCATTGTCAATCAAAACAATGCCTTGCTCGTTTCTTGAAATGGCCTCCACCGGGCAGGCATCCTTACAGGGGGCCTTTGCGCAATGGTGGCAGTATACGGGGATAAAATCAGAGGACTTCTCAATAACATATACCAACCTCGGCCCCACGCCCAGCCCGTGCTCCTGCTTGCATGCGACCTCACAGGCATGACAACCCATACAGTTCTTCTTTGTGAATACCAAAGAAATCTTCTCCATCTCATTCCTCCTATTCATCTTCACAGCGGGATATGTTGCACAACAGGACCCTCAGGCTGGTTGCCCCCATGACCGGATCCATGGACTCATGAGAGTTATCCGTGAGCATGTTGATATTGGAGATATCCCAGCCGTGATCGGGACTCTTGATCTCCGGGTACCACCAGCCATGCTCGGCCACAACCACCCGGGGATCAATCCCGTCGTTCAGCTTTGCCCGCTCTTTTGCGCGTCCCCTGGGCGATTCCAGCCAGACCCAGTCTCCTTCCTGGATGTCGTGCTTCATCGCAGTCTTTGGGTGAATCTCCACAATGGGATCGGGCCTGATCTCCCTCAGCCATGGAATCTGCCGATTTGCAGAGTGAAAAAAGGTGGGTGTCCTGAATCCTGAATTCAGGATATATGGGAATTTCTCAGCCAGATCCGGCCTTGAGACCGGGCTTTCAGGTATTTCTGTATACTTTGGCAGGGGATCACGTCCCCAACCTTCTAAAATGGTGGAGTATAGCTCCACTTTCTTTGTGGGAGTTGAGAATCCTTTTTCCTTGTATTTGTAGAACTTAGGCTCACCACGGAGGTAGCCTTTCTTTTTGAATTCCTCCCAGGTAAGACCCGTCGGTTCCAGCAGCCATTCCAGGGCATCCTCCACGGTGTTCCACCATTGCTGCCCCATGCGCTTGCCCAGTTCCATAAAGATCTTGTGGTCTTGCCAGCACTCGCCGATCTCCACCACTTTCTGCCTTGCCAGCACGTAACCGTGGAATTTCCAGTTATCCGCCACGTGATTCTGTTCGAGCCAGGTACCGGCAGGCAGAAAGATATCGGCCAGTTCTGCGGTCGGTGTCAGGAAGAAGTCCGAAACGGCCAGAAAATCCAATTTACTCAAGGCCTTATAGACTTCCTTGGCATTGGCTCGTGATACCACCGGGTTAGTGCCCACCAGGTATCCCGCCTTTAACGGATAGGGTTCACCGGTTAGAATAGCATCCCAGGCACATTTGGGCGTCACAATGGTCATCCGGGCAGCGAGCTTATATTGTTCACCGCCGAGTTGCTTTAATCTCTGCTCGTTAGACAAGGATCTGTGGGAGGAGAATTCGGAAATGGATCGGGTCCCTGGCGGTTGGTGGAAAACATTGCCCCCGGGTGCATCGAGGTTTCCCGTGGCCGCCATCAGTCCCACCGCAGCCCGGGTAAAATCTGTGCAATTGATGGTCTGCTCGGTGGGTACGCCCCAATGGATTCCGGCCGGCTTGGTGGTGGCATACAACCTGGCCGCTTTTCGGATAAGATCCTGTTTGACCCAGGTGATCTCTTCAACGCGGTTCAAGGGATAGTCCTTTCTCACCCTTTCCACAAAGGCATCCCAGCCGTGAATATACTGGGCGACGAACTCCGCGTCATAGAGTTCTTCTTCAATGATCACGTTATGAAACCCCATGGCCAGGGCAGCATCCGTGCCCGGGCGCACCTGGAGCCATAGATCGGCCCTTTTAGCCAGAAACCCCTTTCTCGGGTCGATGACAATCAGCTTGGCCCCTTTCTGATAGGCACGCCAGAAACTCACACCCTTGTATTCGTCCGGGTTAGTCCACAGAGGATTGCACCCCCACATGACAATGCACTTGGGATTATTCCCATAGTCAATTGCCGGATGCCTCCCACAGGTAGTCAGGGCGGCGGCTATTCGTGAAAGGTAGCACATATGCCCGGCCGTAATCATATTCGGCGTGCCCAGCATGTTGCCGAAGCGGGAGAAATGGCTTTCGAAGTCCCGTCCGGTCCCCTGCCCGATCAAGATGGCTTCAGCGCCGAATTGTTCTTTTACTTCCTTGAATTTCCCGGCGATCGTATCCAATGCCTCGTCCCAGGAGATCCTCTCCCAGCCCTTACCGGTTTTCTTCATGGGGTAAAGGACCCTATCGGGATGGTATGCCAGTTGGGTAATAGCCAGCCCTTTTGAACACAGGGAACCATTGCTTATAGGCGAATCTGGATCGCCTTCCACCTTTATGACCTTGCCGTCCTTCACATGGGCGATGATACCGCATCCCCCATGGCAGCTTCGACAGACAGTCCTAACTTTTTTGACTTCTTCCATTCAAACCTCCTGTTTTTTTGCCACCGAGACGTCAAGGGACAACGATTGCGGTAATTAACTCAATCTATAAGTCTATAATTTTTTACCCTAGCATTGCATAAAATTTTAGTTTAAAACGGCATTGATTGGGTCAGTCCCGCCAAAGATAGGCGGGATTGGACCGTTTTCAAGGACGAAAGCGTATTGAACATACGGTGAGGTCTTGAAAATGGGCAATCGTTTCTTGATGG
>JADFWI010000011.1 GCA_015222985.1 Pseudomonadota bacterium
CCGGCTTTCGCCCGCCTGCGGGCCAGAGCCTATGGCGGAGAGCCCGGAATGACAGAAAGAGGTGTTTTTCGACTTTTTACGAAGCCGTCACAAATGACTCATAATTGTTGTTCACTTCCTCCTAACCGGGTATGTTCACAAAAGACTCAATTCCCTTCAACATATCCTTGTAATACCACTCTACCATTTTTTCGTTGTGCATTACCATATCCATCTGCCGTGTGTGAACTATGACATGTCCCAATACCTTCAGCCGTTCCTTCAAGAAGGCTTCTTCGTGCCCCTCAATACGCGCAAAGATATTGTCTTCTCTGACCTCCACACGGAAATCAAACCTACCCAGTATCCTTGAAATAAAGGCGACCCTGCGGTTTCTCCTGCCTGAATCAGCCCCGCCACCCTTGAAGGCAAAACTCACGTAATTCTGGTTCTCGTTTTCACCCAGGTAAGATTCGGTTGTGGAAAAATGGAAACCCAGGCGCACGCTTAAGTTGCAGAAATCTTTTGACAGAACAATATAATTTTTGTCCGTCATATACGATGCCGCGTCAGGGTCAGTGCCGGACCCGGCCACCACGGACAAGAAACCTTTGGTGTCCATGGGAGGAGGCCCTTTCCACGGCACAGCAGTCATTCCTTCCCACATGGCACGCATCGGTTCGGATACAATGTCTTCGGGCCCTATCCGCTTTCCAAGGCCTGGTTTGAGGCCATCCTCAAGGTCTATGACCAGCCATTCCAGGGGAATTTCCTTGCTTACCAGCTTTTTTGCCGACTTTTCAGAAAAATATGTATGCTTACCGAAATCGAACATCTCCCTTAACGCCATTTCGTGCGAAAACCGTGTGATATCGTGAAAGGTTCGGCAAGTCTTCGCCCTAAAATCAGGGGCTCTTGGGTCAGTCATGTACAGGGGCGTAATTTCTTTTAGGATTGTGCGAAGACGCTGATAAATTGGAGAACTAGAAAATCCACCAGTCTGTTTGCCGGCCTTCAGTAGCTCACCAACCTCACCCTCATATACCCTGCCGTATTGAGCATCGACTGTTACCACCAGGCCATCTCTTAGAACTTTTGTAGCATCTTCTGCATTAAGGATGGCAGGGACGCCCAGTTCTCTTGCAACTGTGGCAAGGTGTCCCAGGACAGAACCTGTATCAGAAATCACAGCAGTCGCCTTATCCAGGATCAGTGCAAACTCGGGATGTGCCTGTCTTATGACCAGAACGCCTCCTTCGGGGAAATCGCCCATGGCCCTTTCGTCCCTAACTTGGCGGACGGCCCCTGCTGATACCCCGCGGCAGGCAATCTTACCCTTATCAAGAAGAAGCTCGTGCCCTTCCACATGCCTGGGCTTATCCGGGAGTTTCTCTTTATGCATGTAGGACATACGAAGAGGCCTTGATTGCAAAACTTGAATAACCCCGTTATGGTCCAGGGCCCATTCCATATCCTGAGGGGATTCAAAATGCGATTCCAGCATGCGGGCAAGATTGCTCAGTTTTATTACCTGATCTTCATCCAGGCACGATGTGTCCTGCATATGCTCGGGAACTACTACCTCTTGTGTCCCGCCGTCGGCAGAGGCACGACTCATGACCCTTTGCCTGCCCTCTTTCTTGCGCGAAACCCTGCTGCCCTTTCCGTCCTTGGCCGGGGCGATGACTTTGAGAGTTTCCGGAGGGACCACCCCCCCTACTGCATAATCTCCCAGTCCCCACACAGCATTGATGAGGACCACGTCCTCATCCGGATTTCTGGGATCACGTGAATAGGCTATCCCGCTTGACGCGGGATCAATCATCTGTACGACGCCTGCGGCCATGGCCATCTCATTGATGTTAAAGCCCTTGTCCTTAAAGTAAAAGAGGGCTCTGGGCGTAAACTGGCTCGAAATAACCTTCTCGTAAGCCTCTATGAGATTTTCCCTTGTGACATTCAGCACAGTAGCGTACTGACCGGCAAAGCTGGCCATGATGTCTTCGAGGATGGCGCTGCTTCGAACAGATACATGAAGGGATGTCTCTCCTGTTTGCCTCTTCATTTCGTCAAACGCGAGCAGTATTGCGTCTTGAAGATCGCCAGGGACCTCGCTTTTTTGGATGAGCCTCTGCATTTCGAGGCTCGCAGCCTCCAGGGCAGCAAAATCCCGGATATCAACCGAGCCGCACTTTTCCTTCAGAAGCGCTTCGATCCGGTTATGTTGCACGAAACTCTGATAGGAAAATGTGGTGATGACAAAGGCATTAGGCACTTGGAGACGAATGTTGTTGGCCACCTCGCCCAGATAGGCCATCTTGCCCCCGCAGGAAGGCGCCATATCCTTATGAACGGATTCAAGGGCTAACACGTAATCGGTTTTGGGGATGGCGATTGCTTGATGGAGGATTTCCTGCGCTTTCTTGTTGATGCGGTCACTGGCACGCACCAGATCCTTGTACTTATTATCAGATACCTGGTTTAGACTGTCGATAATCCTGTTAATGCCCTTTGAAACGGACCGATACGAAGATTCCACATAGGCTGCATCAAAGACATAGGCCCCGCTTGCCTTTTCCTGCATATCCGCCATGGTGGCAAGTACCGCATTGTTGGCGTCGAGGAGTTCCCGAAAGGCCTTATACTTCTGGGTAAAGAGGTCCTTCTCTTCCTCTCCCCGCAGGGCTTTTTCTCGCCTTTTCTTGCTGAAAAAATTGAACATTGTTGTAAGAGCCTTTGTATCGCGGTAACCGTTCACAGGTTACATTCATGCCGTACGGAATTGTTTTGAAAGATGAACGTCGAACATCGAACATCGAACGTCCAAC
>JADFWI010000628.1 GCA_015222985.1 Pseudomonadota bacterium
ATGTCCCCAATGGAACCCGTGTTATTTCCGCTTGAGTCCAGCGACCATCCCCTTACTATGTAGCCCGCGGGATTGGTAAAATTGCCGTCCTTGTCAAACCGGAACTCACCGGCCCGTGTGTAGTATTCATTGTTTTCATTGTTGGGATCTCTTACCATGAAAAAGCCCTCTCCACCAATGGCAAGATCCGTAGTGGAGTCTGTTGATTCAAAAGACCCCTGGGCAAAACTCGAGGAAATATCAGCCAGATTCGTGCCACGCCCTACCTGGGCCGTGCCGGCCGTAGTGGCCACGGTCTGGCTCAGCACATCCTGAAAAGTCACCCGGCTTGCCTTGAAACCGACCGTGTTCACATTGGCGATATTATCGCCAATAACGGTCATGGAATTTCCAAGGGTACTTAGACCACTGATGCCTGAAAAAAGCGCGCTTGAAAGTGACATGTTATCTCTCCTCCTCTTGTCTGGTCATTTGTTGTCTGTCATTTATCATTTGTCACTTGTTACTGCCCACTCCCTACTGCTTACTCCTTAGTCCATACTGCCTACTAACCACCGCTCTCCCTGACCTCTACAATGTTGGCAGGTGACACCAGTTTATCCCCGATCATGAAGTAAGGCATACCGCTCACATAGGTCACACCTGTTACCTCTCCGGTGACATAGGCATTGCATCTTACAATGGAACCTTCTTCATCTCTTGCTTCGACCTCAACGGCGTAGACTCCGTCATCGACCATCTCGCCGGAATTATCCCGGCCGTCCCATTCAAGATTGTGCTCGCCGGCATCCTTCCAACCCTCATAGATTTTTCGGACCTCAACTCCGTGTTCGTTGTAGATAGCAAAGGTCACATCAGCCCCGTTCTCCAGTTTATAGGAACTCGAATCCATTTGGCCGTCTTCTATGCAAATCGTGTTATCATAGGTCTTGACCATTTTTCCGATATAGTCAATGGCATTGCCGTTCTCCTGAGCGCTCACGATCTCCTGGATATCCGCGAGGTACTCGTTCATCTTAAATTGCTGCTCAAGGCCGGAAAACTGGGCTAGCTGTGCGGTAAAATCCGTGCCCTGCATAGGATTCAAGGGATCTTGATGCTTGAGTTGGGCAACCAGCATAGTCAGGAACTGATTCATCCCGAGTTCGTCCTTGGATTTCGAGCTAACGTCTGGGGTCTGAGAGTAGATTGGTTCAAGAGCTGCTATGGACATGGTATCGCTCCTTTCTGAGTTGGTCATTGGTGACTGGTCATTAGTGACCAATGACTCGTGACTCTGTTTCTATGCAAACATATCCAACAAGGCATTCCCGCGCATATGCCCCGCTGCATCGGCAATCACCGCTTCGCCTTCTGATTCACCAAATGAAGAAGCCGGGTTGTGCCTCCGGGATTGTGCCCCATGGAGGTCCCTTTGAGCATTGGCCATGGAGTGGCCGAAGTTATGCTTGATTTCAACGTCTATCTTTTGGAGTTCAACACCTTGCTCCACCAAAGCGTCTCTGAGTTCATGGACATGAGACATCAATATTTCTTTAACAGAATGATGCTCGGCGATCATGGCCACTTTCAATACGTTTTCCTTGAGCGTCATCTCCAGTTGAATGGATCCAAGATGAGGAGGCTTTAGCTGAACACGCACCTGGTTGTCCCCCCTCTTCAGGGCCAGGCCAAGCTGTCTTCCCACTTGACCAACAACGTGCATGGGAATGACTCTGGGTCCTTGTCCTGCAACGGTCTGAGAAACAGGCGCACGGCCCATTATGGCTTCTCTTCCCGGGAGGGCTGCAATCCCGCTTTTCTGCTCCGGCGTCTTTTCGGAAGGTTCACTCCGAACAGCGTCAACCAGCCCTCTCATGCTACGGAAAAACTTGTCCCTTTCTGATTGCAATTCAGCAGGCCCATCACCCTTGACTGCGGGCTTGTTCAACTGAGATGCCACTTCTTTCCAGGTTTCTTCTGTTGGTTCCGCCGCCCGACTACCGTTACCCTTGAGTCCATCGTGGGGAAGCCCCTTGAGTTTGTGGGAATAACGGCGCTCCAAGGTAAACTTCGGGCCCTTTTCATTAGATGCCAACAACACGTTGGCCAAAAGCCCCTTTACTTGGCTCTCCACCTGATCTTGCGACAGCCTCTGTGGCAACAGGCCGGCGATCTTCTCTTCAATGATCCGGACAAATCGTTCCAAAGACACAGGCCCGTCTATTCTGGCAGCCTCTTTTGTCAGGCCCATGCGTGCCAGCATGCCCTTTATCTCTTCAGAAGACTGCTGGTCAAACTGCTTGGTTCCTCTGGGCAGTTCCTCCGCAATTCCTTTCAGGTTCTGGATGAGATCTTTCAGGCTTAGACCTCCGCCGTCAACCCTTGCCTGGCCGATGACCTTTTTTGCCTGCTGGACATCCAGGCCAAGGCAACGCAACAGGGTCTCCAAATACGGCAAGGCCGAGACTTCAAGCACAGGATCACTCGTTTTTTTCTCGCACATTCTTCTTAGATCTGCGAGTTTCTCAAAAAGTTCGGTAATCTTGATCTCACGTCCACTATCACCACCAAAAAGTCGTTTGAGAAAGGCTTTTACATCGGATTGTGGGAGGCCCTCGGCCAACAGGAGTTTTTCCAGCCCAGACGACGCCTTGCCAGATAACGAAATGTCCTTTAAGGCAAGGCCGGCAGACAACAACTGGTTTCGGAGCAGATCAAGCCAGTCACGCTCAGTCTTTGCTCCCTTTGCTCCCTGACGCTCCTTAGGCGAAAAACCTTTTTTCGCAGCATCTAATGTCTGGTCCAGGAACAGCAGGAACAGCTTCCCGGATTCTCCCTGATTCCCGGTCCTTCCTGCAGGGCCTTGTTGTAGGCCGGCGTTCACGTGCTTAAGGAGACAGTCGAGTTTTATTGCTTGCGGATTCATGTTTGTCTTATGTGATCCTTATGGTTTTCATGGTAGCTGGCTGTGTTTACAGCAACGAACATGCCAAAAGAGACCGTCTGAGATATTAGCTGGAAATACAGGAGGTTAGGGAAGCGGCCTGCATTTTGGAACACCAAATACGCTGGAAAGGCTGAAATAATTTCCGCTGCATAAGGTGTGGAGGAAAATATTTCCTCGGTTTCCAAAGCCGGTAACGGAAACATCCGGGCCCAGGGGACGTGGCTTTGATCTGCTAGCCATTTCAACGCCATACTGAACCGAGTATCGCAGAGCCGTCTCACTCTCACGCAGCCCAAAGGCCACGTTTTCCATGTGAAATAAAACACTTGACTTTAGGAGACTTACCGCTTATTATTTTATTGATGAGATAAGATATCTTCTTAAGGAGACAAGTTAAAGATGGGAGTAAGTCCCACACAGCATGTTCAAGTTTTCCCAATTGCAAAAACAACCTCATCTTCCGGGAAACACCCATACATGGCCACTCTTCAACGTCAAGATACAAACGAGATATCTAAGGATTTGCGCGAACCCCGTATTTCTCGACCTGCCAAACACCCCACCAGTTTTGAAAAGGGAGGCTTGGTGGACACCTACGCCTGATACCACATGAAAACAGATGTAAAACTCATCGGCGCTATAGGTCTGGCGATAGTCCTAAGTTCTGCCGTTTGGGCAATGAACTCTCTGGTCAGTCCGGGCGATATCG
>JADFWI010000629.1 GCA_015222985.1 Pseudomonadota bacterium
TCAGGACAAACAAAAACAAGCTTCATGCAGATCTGAAATCCTACCGCTACCCACATCTCCCTCTCCCCCATTTTTTGGGGAGAGGGGACTTATGGGTAACGACTCAGCCAGGGAGTTCCGCGATGGACACTAACTAGAATCCGAGAGTAATCTGAAAAGTGAAGATGTCCCTGTCCACTCTTGTAGCAGTTTCTTTATCTTGGTCAATGTGCATGTAATCTGCCGTTAGCTTGGCGTTGTGGCCTTTCAGATAATAGTTGAGTCCACCACTCCAGAAGTCGGTCTCATAATCTATACTGTCATTCCTTGTATCAACATCCACTGTTTCATACCGCACGTACGGCTGTAACCGGCCAGGGCCTATTGAACCAGGCAGGAGATATCCAGCGTTAATGTACCAGTTCTTGGCATCGTCCCCTGCCGACAGGGCCGTGTAGGCCGACGGCTGATTCTGGGTACAATTGTCGATATCGATATAAGCGGCCTCTGCAGTCACCGCACCCTCTCCCACGGGGTAGTCGAAGAAGCCGTCAACGGTCCAGACGAAATTATCCTGGTCCACAACGTCCTTCAATGTAAGATCTTTTTGGCTGTCCATGCCGAGGCCGAAGCTCAAGACCTTTTTCTTCCCAAGGTACGTCCCCTTGTTGAACCAGCCCTTCTCAGGATCCAGCAAGCTCAATGAGACCCTGCCTACGAAGCGCAGGTCGTCATCAGGATTATCGCTTACTACTACAGTGCCTGATGATGATGTCGTTTCTCCTTCAACCCCCTCAGAAACCATCAGGCGGTATTGGAGGAGCCCGTCCAAGGGATTGCCCCATATGGTCACACTGTCATCTCGCCCCACCTTCTGGGCATAAAAGATACCACCCCGCGAGCCTCCCTGTAGAAAAGGGAGATCCATCGTCAACATGCACTTTGTCGACGTTGTGCCATAGTTGCGGGTCAGTGGCACATACATTCGTCCCATTTGAATCTTGAAGCTCTCATGGAGATTCAAGGCAATCCACAGATCTCGCCAGGCAACACCGCTCCCCAGTCCAAGCGAAGGGCTATCCAATCCCTCTTGGCCGATTTTGTCTGAAGCAATGTGCGTGAAAAAGCCGATATGCTCTGTAACCTGACCCTTCAGATACATATAGGCGCGACGTAGAATGAAATCGTTCAAATCTTCGTTACTGCCACTCTTACCATCCTCAACGTGCTGAAACCAGGTCTGCATCCAGATGCCGACCTCTCCTTTTGTCTGTTCATCAATCTCCATCTTGAATCCCGCCCAAGAAGGGTTCACCATTCCACAAACACAGAATAACACAATCATCACCTTGGCTAATATTGCTGATTTCTTCATGCTCATTCCTCCTGTCCTTGAAGTGTGTCTCAACTAGAAAATGAGTGACATCTGAGTAAAAAGTTCAGATTAAATCGCCATCACCCCCTTTATTGTGGTCAGAAAACCGTTAATAGCATTAAGGTTTTCCTAGGATTTCGTCAGGCAAATGCCTTCACAATTGACCTGCTGCCAGCAGCGCTGCCCCATAGGCCCCCACCATCTGTGGGTCTCGCGGAACCGTTATCTGCTTTTCTAGGGTGTCTTCCAATAAGCGGAGCATGCACACATTTTGAGCAACACCGCCAGCAAAGACAATTGGCTCTTCCACAGAGACCCTTTTCAGCATGCCAGCAGCTCGGCGCACCACAGACCTGTGCAAACCCATGGCAATGTCTTGCCGGTCTTCCCCTTTGGCAAGAAGAGAAGTCACCTCGGATTCCGCAAACACGGTGCACATGTTGCTGATCTGGATATCCTTTTTGGCCTTAAGGGCATCTGGGCCAAACTCATCCAGTGTATAGCCGAGGGTATTCGCCATGATTTCGAGAAACTTGCCGCTTCCTGCGGCACACCGGTCGTTCATCTCGAATTTGGCTACTCTGCCTCCATCATTAACGGCAATGGCCTTGGAATCCTGGCCCCCGATGTCGAGTATTGTGCGAACGCCAGGGAACAGAGCTCGCGCCCCCACGGCATAGGCCTTAATCTCTGTAACCGTGGGCGCGTCAAAGGAAAGCTCAAAGAGGTGGCGGCCGTAGCCCGTGGCCATGATCCGGTCGAAGCCAACCCCTTCAAGCAGTTCCTTGGCCCGCGTCATCGGATCAAAGCTAGAATCCACCTGCTTGCTCTCTATCATTCCCCCTTCGTTTAGCACCACGAGTTCAATCGTTCGGGAACCGATGTCGATGCCGGCAAGTCGCATCCGAAGAGTGCTCCCCTATTTCACCATTTCGACAAAGGCCTCCACCCTGGTCTTGAGCTGCCCCACATCCTCCAAGCTGTGAAGTGTAAATCGATTAATTAGTTTCCATCCGGAAACTGGGCAAAGTTGTCATTTCTAGCGAAGCGAGAAATCTTATCGTATTGAAAGCACGTAGGTTTTAGATTTCTCCCGGAGCCTGCCCTGAGCGTAATACCAAGATTCCTCGCTTCGCTCGGAATGACGGAAGCGAAGGGGTCGAAA
>JADFWI010000126.1 GCA_015222985.1 Pseudomonadota bacterium
GGAGTCAGACCTTGCGGCAAGCCCTGTCTCCAGAAGGAGACACGGTCATATATCAGGGGCGGTCTTTCCATGTGATCGCCTGGGCTAAGCGATTCCTCTTTCAAAAAGATCAGCTGGACATGCCTGTTTCCGGACTCTCCGGTGGAGAAAAGGCCCGCGTTCTTATCGCCAATTTGATGTTGCAGCCGGCGGATATTCTACTATTAGACGAGCCCGCCAACGATCTGGACATCCCCACGATTGAAGTGCTCGAAGAGAGTCTGGAGGAGTTTCCCGGTGCCATCGTCCTCATTACGCACGATCGGTTTCTCATGGAGCGTCTTTGTGATCTATTGCTTTACTTGGATGGTGATGGCGGCTCGGAATATTTCGCAGATTATCACCAATGGCTTCAATACAGCAAAGACAGGCTGTCCGCCACATCCCAATCCGGTGAAAGCTCACAAAGCCCCCCGAATAAGAAACCCCAGAAGCTGGCCTACGAAGAGCATAAGGAATTGACCCGGATTGAAAGACAGATAGAAAAGGCAGAAGGTATTGCGGATAACTTGCAACGACAGGTTCATGATCCTGGAATCATGTGCGACGCCGATCGATTGGCGGAAAAATATGCCGAACACCAAGAGGCCCAAAAGAAAGTTGAGCAACTGTATGAACGTTGGGAGGAATTAGAGGCGTTGAGCATGGGGTGATTTGTCCCCAAAGCCCCCAATTCCCATTGGTTAGGGAAAAGGGGGAACTGCCCATTGGGGTTGGGGCCCATTGGGATTGGGGTCGGACCAAGCTAACTCGTAGTAAATGCGTTATAAAGTAATGATGGAGGGGGAGGGACGGGCATAAACTAATAAGTAACTTTACATAGTGGTTGATGATCTGGGATGCATGATTTGGCTAAACGGCTTGGAATGACTCGAGCCGGGCTGGGGTATGCAGTAAAAAGAGGAGAGAGAATCGGAAAGGACAATAATCACCGGTTTAGAAAAAAGAAGCTCCCCGCAGCAAGTCGCCGACGCGCCATCCGCCTTCGCGTGTGCGCCCGTAGCCGCTTCGGCGGAGGTGCAAGCTTGGGCGACGGTGTGCTGCAGGGTATTCCGGCGAAGGCGACTAACTTGGTTATTTATCCCCCCGTCTTTCTGAAGAGCAAGTTAAAGGCCATGATCAAGAGACTCCTATTTTAAAAAATGCGTTGCAAAAACCCGCGATTGCGTGATATAAACACGCAATATGAACGTTTTGATACAATTTCTGTCATCCCGTGTTCGTGCCGGTCTTTTTCAGCTGCTTTTCGGACTTTCCCGTTCCGAACTTCATGTGCGCGAACTGGCCAGACGGTCGGGACTCCACGAATCCACGGTTCGACAAGAGCTACGAAAACTCAAAGGGCTCGGTCTGGTATATGAACGTCGCGACGGTAATCGCGCCTATTATCGGGCAAAGTATGACCATCCTCTCTATTCCGATATCCACCGGATTGTCCTAAAGACATCAGGGCTCGCCGACGTATTGACCGAGGCCTTGAAGGAGGGGGAAATCCGTGTCGCTTTTGTTTTCGGTTCTGTGGCTCACGGAACGGAAAACGCTGAAAGTGATATTGACCTCATGGTTTTCGGGAAAATCGGCCTACGCAAACTGACAACTCTGCTTTCAGGAGTTTCCGATCAAGTCGGCAGAGAAATCAATCCCCATCTCATGACAGAGGAAGAATATGGGAAAAGGCTCAAATCACAGGATCACTTTGTCACCCACGTACTAAAGGGGCCAAAAATTTATGTCGTAGGAACAGAAGATGACTTTGCAGAAATGGGAAGAAAATGGTTGGCTCAAGGTCGAGCCGACAAGTAGCGTTGAGATTGCCAATCTGCTCGCTATCGTCGAAAGGGACTTGGAAGACGCAAAATCTTCTATCTCCGCTGATTGGCAGTTCGGCATCGCTTATAACAGAAACAAGCCTCCTTCGCATCGGCCTTACCGCCCGGCCGCTGGTGCGTTTTCTGAGCGCAGCCACATAGCGATCAAGCAGATCACAGTGTTCTGTCAGAGCCTTTTGCTCCCGGCAAGGGAAGGAGAAAGGGGACAGGGAAAGGACAGGAAAGGGGCCCTTTACATTTCCACTTTTGGATTCAAAATGTACAAATGTAAAGGATGTCCCAAAAAATATCCAATCTGCGGGATCGCTTGTGCGATCCGCCTAGGCGGACCTCCACGCAATCCCTTGATTTCCTTGAACTAGCAAAAAATTCCTGGTTTCCGAATTGGAAACGTATCTGTCGTCTTGTCTGTTATCTGGACGGAAGAAAAAACTGCCCGAGCTACATAGCAAATATCAGTTGACAACATATCGTAAATAGTATATACATTTTTCTAGTTTATATACATATGGCAGGGAGGACATGAGATGGCTTTAAGTATTCGAAATCCACTAGCCGAACGCCTTGCCCGCGAAGTGGCAGCAGAAGGTGGGGAAAATCTGACAGAGGCAATTATTCATGCCCTGGAAGAACGCCTTGAACGTCTGCGTGGCCGACGAACGACAACTGACACGGCTGAAGAGATCATTAGGATATCCAGGCGCTGCAGTTTACTCCCCGATTTGGATCAGCGTTCACCAGAAGAGATTCTAGGCTACGATCATATAGGTCTTCCCCAATAATGGTTATCGACACATCAGCTCTCATTGCCATACTTTTGGGAGAACCGGAGGCGGAACCCCTGGCCAGGGCAATAGCCAATGATCCTAAAAAACTGATCAGTGCCTTTACGGCTTTGGAAGCGAGCATTGTAATTGAGGCAAAAAAGGGTGAGGCAGGTGGACGCGAACTCGATCTGCTTTTGCATCATGCCCGAATAGAAATCGTTGCTATGAACTCTGAACAATACGAGATCGCAAGGGCTGCATGGAGGACCTACGGAAAGGGACGTCATCCTGCTGGGTTAAATATCGGAGACTGTTGTTCGTATGCTCTGGCCAATTATTCCGGGGAACCACTTCTTTTCAAGGGTGATGATTTTGCCGAAACCGACGTTCTAAGTGTTTCGTGGTGAATAAGGCGTATCCTACCCTCAGTCATGTTCAACTCTGTGCTAGCCTGTCGGCCTGAGTGCGAAATCCGGCACTGATATCGTCGACGCTATCATTACGAACGTCTCCAAGCATGTGTCGGTCCTGGTGCACTCGTTGAACGTCTCGCAGGCACCGGTCATGGTGGACAGGCTGGAGAAGGCGACCTTCTGGGTGACTCGGGTCCCAGGGGATTAGAGGGGGACGGGCATAAATTAATAAGTAACTTTACATAGTGGTTGATGATCTGGGATGCATGATTTAGCTAAACGGCTTGGAATGACTCCACCTGGAGTATGCAGTAAAAAGAGGAGAGGAGAGAGA
>JADFWI010000630.1 GCA_015222985.1 Pseudomonadota bacterium
ACCCGAAATCTTATTACTATGATCTATCTCATAGCTGGAAAACTTAATTTTGCTTTACCCACTTAAAACAGCGAGGAACCAGGCATAGAGAAGATGAATATGAACGAAAATATTCCCCAGCTTTTCAGGGATATTTTCAAGGGTGCGTTTCTCCCCTACAGGGATCCGGAAACGCTCAATCTTTTCCTGAAGGAAATAAACGGCTTCACCTATGATCATAGCGAACGCTTAGGAGACGCATTCGAGTACCTGCTTTCAGTTCTGAGCAGCCAGGGCGATGCCGGGCAGTTCCGAACGCCGCGCCATATCATCGATTTCATTGTTGCTGCAATCGACCCTCAGAAGGGTGATTCGATACTAGATCCTGCTTGCGGGACTGCTGGCTTTTTGATTTCGTCTTACAGGCATATCGTCGCTAACAACACAAAGGAGCGCCCAGGCGATTTGCTTTCCGCTGATGAGCGGGAGCGACTGATGGAAAATTTCTGCGGTTATGACATCTCTCCCGACATGGTGCGCCTCTCGCGCGTGAACATGTATCTTCACGGCTTCGCTAATCCACGTATCCAGGAATACGACGCTTTGACCAGTGAAGAACGCTGGGACGACCGGTTCGACGTACTCCTCGCCAATCCCCCGTTTATGACGCCGAAGGGCGGCATAAGGCCTCACAACCGTTTCAGCATAAAGAGCAAGAGATCCGAACTGCTGTTTGCCGATTACATGGTTGAACATTTCACTCCTGAAGGCAAAGCCGGCTTCATTGTGCCCGAAGGGATTCTTTTTGTTGAAAGCTCCGCTTACCAGAAGTTCAGAAGAAATATTCTGGAGAATAACTTCCTCTATGCCGTAGTCTCCCTTCCGCACGGCGTCTTCAAGCCTTACGCGAGCGTGAAAACCCATATTCTTATGCTCGACAGGCGTCTGGCATCACAGTCCGACGTGGTCCTCTACATTGATATTGTGTCCGACGGCTATACGCAAACTGACACCCGCCAGCCTGTCGAACAAAATGATCTGCCAGAGGCGATGAAAATCCTGCAGGCCTATAGAACAACGCCCACCCCCGGCGTGCTGCATGGCCGTCAAAAACGTGCGACGCCGGAGGCGTATTTCGTGTCTAAGTCAGATATCTTGGCAAATCCGACCTGTGCAATCATCGGCAGGTGGTACAACTTGACATCTAAGTATCCCAAATCGCCACCTGTTCAATTCAAACGTCTATCTGATTTATGCGAATTCAAGCCAGGGCTCTCTCCGAACATGAAGACGTTGCCCGGTGAGTATCCCCTTGTCGTGCCAGCGGAGGACAGGAAGACGGCAGATCATTTTGATTTTGAGGGCCCCGCCGTGTGCGTGCCCATCGTGTCGTCAAGCGGGCATGGCAAGGCCGATGTAAAAAGGTTGCATTACCAAGAGGGGAAGTTCGCCTTGGCCACGACAATGCTGTGCCTTACACCAAAACCTGATTCTGGAATTTCAACGCGATATCTTTATCAACTTCTTCACGAGAAGAAGAACGAGTTGATTGTACCTCTGATGGCAGGTGCCACAAACGTTACGCTCAAACAGGATCTCTTTGAAGACGTTCTAATTCCTGTTCCGGAGCCAGAAGTTCAGAAGGAAATCGTGGATCATGCAGCCTGGGATCTTCTCGCGCAAGGTGCGAACGACCTTCGTCTTCAAGTGGCGCAAGAAATTGATGGTGAAAAGGCCCAGGATATCGTTGAACTCCTCGACCAAGTGGTAGACCTGTTGCATCTTCATGCAGACAACAAGCGCCGTATTGATGATGTGTGGGGTTAGAGGTAGGAGCTGTGATTTCAAAAGTAGAACTCCTAAAGATCATAGGCAAGTTCTATGACTGCTCCGCCAAGGGCGCTGGGTTAGATTGGCACAAGAACACTTTTCTCTTTGCACCTAGCGCCTACGGAAAATCAAGGTTTGTCAATGTGTGCCAGTCCGTTCGGGACAACAATCCCAAGCTTATCCGTGCGCGCAAGACGCTTGGTGCCTCTCCCGAGGGCGTCATCATCATTTATAGCGTCAACCATGTTTTCAACGGCACAAAGTGGACAAGCCTTGTCCTGCAATTCAAATATTCGACGTGCCCTTTATCCTGTTGATTCGGGACACACTAGCTCAACTTGAAGAGGTTTAAGTGAAGACAATAAAAGATATGGCCAAACACAGCCGACCCCGCGAGAAACTGCGGGAAAGAGGCGCATCTGCCTTGACGGACCAAGAACTGGTAGCCGCCATTCTTGGCCGCGGGATTCAAGGAGTGGATATTGTTACCATGTCCAGGGATGTTGCTCGGCTAATACGCAAACATAAAGAAAACCTTTCTGTTGAACATCTTACATCTGTGCCTGGAATGGGGCTTGCCAAGGCTGCTCAAATCCTTTCGGCCTTCGAATTGGCAAGGAGATACCTGCTTAAAGAAACCGTAAAGATCAAGGGTGCAAAGGATGTCCTGCCATTACTTGCGGACATTGCCGGTAAGCAGCAGGAATATTTTGTGTGCATATCACTTAATGGAGCTAACGAAGTTATTGAAAGACGTATCGTTACTATTGGCCTGGTGAACAGCAGCCAGATCCATCCCCGTGAAGTCTTTGCCGATGTCATTGCTGATCGCGCAGCCGCTGTCATCTTTGCCCATAATCATCCATCCGGAAGCCCCAAGCCAAGCGACGTTGACATAAAAACCCACAAGCAACTTACCGAAGCGGGAAAGATCCTCGGACTGCGAATTCTAGATCACATCATAGTGACGAAAAGAGGATATTTCAGCTTTCAGCAAGCTGGGTTGATTGGTTAATATGTAAA
>JADFWI010000631.1 GCA_015222985.1 Pseudomonadota bacterium
AACTCGGAAAAAGCCATCAAATACGGAGGGTTGGCAAAAAGCACCATATCCTGATCATCTTGTAAATCCTGTCTGACTCATTTTAGCGTCCGATAAGAGAACGAAATTTTCCGATGGTCGCACCGTAGTCGGAGCTCCCAAAGATGGCCGAGCCTGCCACAAATGCATCGGCCCCTGCCTCTGACACAGACTGAATGACATCCTGGTTTACGCCCCCGTCAACCTCGATGAGGACGTTCGGGTTCTTTGAATCGATAATGGATCTGAGGTCTCTTATCTTCTGAATGGCCTGTGGAATGAACTTCTGGCCCCCAAAACCCGGGTTTACACTCATGACGAGAACGAGGTCCACATCCTCCAAAACCCATTCTATCTTTGAAAGGGAGGTCGCCGGATTCAGCGACACTCCGGCCTTGACACCCAGGTTTTTGATGGCTTGAATTGTCCTATGTAGATGGTAACAAGCTTCTGCATGAACCGTCAGATAGGCGCTCCCTGCTTTGGCAAACACTTCAAGATACTGGTCCGGATTTTCAATCATAAGGTGCACATCCAGAGGGAGTTCGGTCACCCTACTAACCGCTTCGACAACCAGCGGCCCGATAGTTATATTGGGGACAAAGTGGCCGTCCATGACATCCACATGGATCCAATCTGCCCCGGCAGCCTCTACCGCCTTGACTTCCTCACCGAGTCTTGAAAAATCTGCTGACAATATGGATGGCGCTATCAGTTTCATATTACTCCTTTCACTTTCATCTATCACCAAAGATCTCCCATTTCAACCTCTGGGAAGGAAGGCAGCTTGGCCTCCGTTGCAAAGGAATGACTCAACGTGAGTTCCCCATCCTCGTACAGGAAAAAAGTGGTTTCACGATGTTTCGGAAGGAGCATCCAAATCTCTTCTCCCGGATTCCCGAACACCTCATATAGATCGTAAAGCATGCCAAAGGCATTGATACGTAGCCGGATGTGCTTCTTCAAAAAACCATAAGAGACATGATGACGAAAAAGGTAGAGTCCCTTGTCACGAAGCAAAACCTTTTCTTTCCTGTTGACTGTCAGATTCACCAGGCGTCCGGAAACAACCGGGAATCCGGATCGAGGGTCTTGCTCCACCACGACGTCCTTGGGCATGTCATCTCTTTGAACATAGCGTATTCGGCCCAGGTTGAGTTGAGAACGCTCTAAAATAAGAATGGCATCCTCCGGGGCCAGTCCGTCCAAATAGGGCATCTTGAATCTAACCGGCCGCCTGCCAAGGCCGATCAGCAAGTCAATGGCATCCCCCCGCTTCACTACCTCGCCAGGAGCCGGAACCTGGCTTATAACCTCTCCTCTTACAGCCCCTTTACTGTAAGTTTTTGACACAACACCTTTTATGAGCCCGTTATCTTCCATGACAATATTCGCCTCGCGCACACCCACTCCCACAACATTGGGCACAATCACAGTCTCTGGCCCCTTAGACACGATGATCCTTATATCACGGTCTTTCTTAACCTCAGCGCCGGGCCCAGGCTCCTGACCTGCCACATGGTTCTTTGGGATATCGGCCCTGTATTCATAACCCCTAACCTTGGTATTGAGTCCCAGGTCGGTAAGGAGCTCCAGGGCATACACAACATCCTTTCCCACCAGGTCAGGCACTACCACGACATCTTCGCTCCTGATAATGAGCCGTAACGTAATATATCCGGTGATCCCGGCAAGGGCGATAAAAAGACAGAACAACACGCCTATCTTTAAGAGCGGTTTCACGGCGCAACCTTTCTCAGGCGAACGGCAAAGAACCCGTCCATGTCGTGCTCATGCGGTAGAGTTCTGAAAATACCTGACCTGTCAACAAAAGGTCCGCAGATCTCGTCAGGTCCGGCAGACAGATCGTTTATAGCAAAATCGCTGCGGCTTTTCAAAAAATCTTCTAATACCTTCTCCCCCTCTTCGGGCTCAAAACTACAGACACAGTAAACCAAAAGCCCCCCTTTTTTCACTAATCGAGCCAGACCGGCCAATAAACGTTGCTGTTTGCTTTGAAGTCTGGCTAGATCCTCTGCCTGTTTTTTCCATTTGATGTCAGGGTTTCTCCGAATGACGCCAAGACCAGAACAGGGTGCATCAAGCAATATTCGGTCAAAGGTTTCAGCGAGCTTCTCAGGAATAGACGCTGCAAGGTCATGGCGTAATGTTGTAACTGAAGAAATGTCAAGCCTTGTCATGAAGGCTTTCAGTTCGGACAACTTCCGGGATTGGTAATCCACGGCCGTTATCTTCCCACCATCTTTCATAAGCTGGGCAATATGTCCGGTCTTGCCGCCAAGGCCCGCACAGGCATCCAAAATCATCTCTCCAGGTTTTGGTTCAAGCAGGTAGCTTATGAGTTGCGCGGCCTCGTCCTGAACCTGAAACCAGCCTTTCTGAAACGCCGGCATTTCACGGATTGACTGTCGCAGACCTCTGAGGGTGAGCCCTTCAGGAGCAAACCTGGTCTGGCTGATCTTGTTCACATGGGCGCTGAGAGACTCGCCCAGCCTCTCCCGAGAGACCTTTAGGGTATTGGCGCGGACCGTCACAGGAGGGATCTCATTGTTCGCCTTGCAAAGCCTCTTAGCATCTTCAACGCCCATACGCTTCACCCACCTTTTGACCATCCAGGCAGGGTGGGATTCCTGAATGGCAATGGCGGCAACCGGGTCATCGTTATAATCCGGCAGAGGGATCTCATTTTTCCTCTGCGCGGCTGATCGAAGTATGGCATTGACAAACCCCACTACCCAACTCGGCGCCCTCCTTTTTGCCAGTTCAACAGAATCGTTAACTGCGGCTGAAACAGGAACCCGGGAAAGGAACAATATTTGATATAGCCCCAGGCGAACGATGTTCAGGACCAGTGGGTCAATCTTGTGAAAGGGAGTTCTTGAAAGGTGTTGAATCACCCAATCAAGGCGACTGCGCCACCGGAGGACCCCGTACACCAGTTGGGTGACCAAGGCACGGTCGCGCTGAATCAGTTGAGGCTTCTGTTCAAAGGCCCGGGTGAGCAGATGATCCAGAGTAACGTTCGAGTCGTTGCTGGCGGCTAAAACAGAAAGGGCAATCTGCCGTGCAATGGCTGCCATAGCCTGGCTACCCCAAGATTGTGCCGGGCGGCACAGGGCAGCCCCTCAAGAATTCCTCAACATCAAGCCGCTTTCCGGATTCAAGCTGAACCTCTTTCAAAGCCAGGACCCCCCGGCCCGTTGCCACGCCAAGATCCCCGGGAAAGCCATCCAACATGGTCCCTGGCTTTTCCCGAGCCCCCTTCTGGAGATCTTTCGCCTTGAATATCTTGAGCCTCTTGCCAAAGAGGAAGGTAAAAGCCCCTGGCCACGGATTCATCCCGCGAACAAAAGCATCCAGGGAGTTTGCATCCTTGGTCCAGTCGACATATCCGTCTTCTTTCTTCAAAAAGGGCGCATACGTAGCCTTTGATTTGTCCTGTGGCGTGCCCGCAAGATGCCCCTGTTTGAGCCGCTCCAATGTATCAATGAGCAGTCCAGCCCCCATCTCGGCCAACTGGTTGTGAAGCGTCCCGGAAGTCTCGTCCGGGCCAATCAACACTTTGGCGGTCAGGAGTATGTCTCCTGTATCCATACCCTCATCCATCCACATGGTGGTCACGCCCGTCTCCTTGTCGCCATTGATAATTGCCCGCTGGATGGGGGCGGGCCCACGATATTTGGGAAGAAGAGACGCATGGATATTGATGGCGCCCACGCGGGGAATCGCCAGAACCGAGCCCGGCAAAATCTGGCCGTAGGCAACTACGACAAAGAGGTCCGGATTTAGCCCGATTATCCTTTCAAGAAACCAGGATTCCTTTACCTTAACCGGCTGCAATACAGGATACCCAAACGCACTTGCAGCTTGCTTGACAGGTGATGCAACCAAACGGCGGCCGCGTCCCTTTGGCCGGTCTGGCTTGGTGGCAACAGCAAGGACGTCATTACTGCTGCCATGAAGGGCCTTGAGGGTTGGCACCGCAAACTCCGGAGTGCCCATGAATATGATACGGAAAGGCTTCACATTTTACAAGTAATACAGTTGCTACAAAATCTCAAACCTGATGGGCACTTCAAGGACCTTACTGCCCTTCTGGTTCGTATAAATTTTCATATGGTCTTCGTTTGGCCCCTTCTGGAGCTTATCAAAAATTGGCTCAACCATGAGCTGCACAGTTCGACCTCGCTGCATCTGCCGGGTAACGACCTTAAAGAGCGATTTTTCCAGTTCTACCTTTTCAATCTTCAAGTCATTGCCCTTGTTCAAAATAACCATGACCGGACGTCTCATGAATTTGCTCTTTTTCTTCAACTCCTGCATCCGCTCATCTGACATGCGGCCAAAGCTCACAACCTTTGGCCTGACCTCAAGGGGCGCCCTGACATTTCCTGAAATCCGGATCACCACCTCAGGTTTTTCAGCATAGTTGGTCGTTAGTTTCACCTGCCCCTGGTATCTAGTCTCCTTGTCGACTTTGTTCCTAACCTTAACCTCATACCTACGACCTTTTTCGATCTCGCGTAGTTCTACTTCAACCTTATCCGGAATCGAGACCGACGCGACTTTGACGCTCAAGGGCTTCTTCTTTTCTCCCCGTAAGTGGACTACCCTTTCGATCTTCTCTCCCAAAATTCCGTTGAGATGAACGTACCTGGGATTCATATGGATGGGAGCCCATATTTTTCCCTTCATGCCAATGGTCACCTGAGGATGCTTGGGATCGTTTGTAAACACACGGGCACTCTTGTGCAAACTGCCCTGGTATCCCTTTGTCCGCACTTCCAACATAATCTTGCCCTCCTCTCCTGGAGGGATGGTCCGGTCAAACCTGGCCACGCTGCAGCCTCAGCCGGGCTTGACGTTTTTGATCTGCAGGGGGGCCGTGCCCCGGTTAAAGACGCGAAACTCGTGTCTTACTGTCTCTCCCTGGGGCACCTGCTTAAAGTCGTAGATGGGGTTTTCCACCTCGATAACCGGCGCCGCGTCTTTTTGCTCCGTAGCTTGTTTTTGCTCCGTAGCTTGAACAAAACCTGCCAACACTACCAGGACAAAGCATCCCCACAATGTCGCTCTCAAAATCCTCATCAATTTTTCTCCTTGATAAACAGTCAATCGGAACCTGTCGTAGTCATTCTTGCCGCTGATCTTACCCTGCCGTCAATAGCCATTGTGAAATATACTCACATTTCAATCTTAAGTCAACGAACAGGCAGAAACTGTTCAGGCTTTCCCCTGGCCGCCCATACCATTTTTCTCATTTCATTTGGCCTCCCATATCACCCCTGCCTTCGCAGGCCGCGACTTTTTTTCTTGACAAATAGAACATTTGTTCTATGCTGCAAAATATAGAACGTATGTTCTACTTACAGGGGAGATGCCTTATGGAAAACCTATCCAGCAAGCAATCGCAGGTATTGAGATTCCTCATGGACTTCAATGCAGACTATGGGTTTCCGCCAACCATCAGGGAGCTTTGCGATCACTTTGGCTTTAAATCACTCAATACCGCCCATTTTCACCTACGGTCCCTGGAAAAGAAGGGCTATATCCAGATTCATCCGGGAAAGGGGCGAGGGATTACCCTGCCCGAGGCACGGCGGCTGCCCGAGAGAAAAATTCCGGTTGTTGGCCGGATTGCAGCAGGCTTGCCTATTTTAGCCCTTGAAAATATCGAAGACTTTTTGGGTATTGATAAAGGCTTTTTTTGCACTGAAAAAAGTTTTGCCGTGCAAGTAAAGGGAGACTCCATGGTGGATGCCCATATTCAAGACGGAGATTATGTCATTATTAAGATACAGGATCAGGCCCAAAACGGGGATATCGTAGCCGCCCTTATTGATGACGAGGTGACCCTGAAATATTTTTACCGGCGCAAGCGCCAGATCAGGCTGGAATCGGCCAATCCCAAATACCCTCCCCTGATCTTCAAAAAGGAAGAGGCCCGCTCTTTTAGAATCCTCGGGATAATGGCTGGGCTGGTGAGAAAAAGGCAATAAAACTATGTTTACTCATTTACATATCCACAGCGCCTTTTCCTTTCTTTACGGCACCTTTACGCCTGAAGCTCTCGTGCAGCGGGCAAA
>JADFWI010000632.1 GCA_015222985.1 Pseudomonadota bacterium
CATCCAGTATCGAGCATCCAGTATCAGATTTTATAGTTCCTCCAAGGCATTTGCAGGAATAATTCTGCCAGAAAAAACACGAAGCATCGAACTAAGGAACTAAAAACGATATTAGCACTCAACAGGTTGATCTGGGTCGAATCTTGAGCGCCCAGATCATTAACGGCCCATACCGGGTTTTGACTTCACTAACTGGAGTAAATGGAGGGAGGTGACCAATATGGAATTTCCGTGGCCACAATGGATGGAATTTGTGATCGTCGGGGGATCGAGTGTCGTTAGCGTGATTTCATTGAAAATTATTGACCGTATCCACAGGCTGAAGGAATAAGCCAATGAGGGCTCGGCTTGTAGGTATTTAACTGATTGCCCTTGGCGAGAAGTTGCTTGGCGATCCATTCTAAATGGAGCACAAAAAAAGCGGGGCCAGAAATGTCTCCGCTTTTTTGTGTACGTATAATGTGGTTTACCCGATTCAGATTAAAGTTTGCTGCTTGCTCTTTTGCTCTACTCTCTATAACTAGTGCCCATCCACGAATCGTAAAAACTCTATCGCCTACCTCAGGCATTTGCTGTTCCCTGTGATCTGAATTTCAATTTGAACTCCTCGGTTGCGCTGTACAGCACCGGTACTACAAAGATGCTGATCAACACGACAAGCATGCCGCCGAAAGATGGAATAGCCATAGGAACCATGACAGCGCTGCCACGTCCCACCGAGGTCAGAACCGGAATTAAAGCCAGGATCGTTGTTGCCGATGTCATCAAGCACGGTCTGACCCTTCGCTGGGCCGCAACGATTGTTGCCTCGTGTACATCCTTGATCGACTGCGGTTGCCTTTCCCGGAAAACCTGGCCGAGATATGTTGATTGAATTACACCATTGTCGGTGGCTATGCCAAAGAGGGCCAGGAATCCCACCCACACGGCCACACTCATGTTGATGGTGTGGATCTGAAAGAGTGTTCGCATCGAAACTCCGAAAACGCTGAAATCCAAGAACCACGGCTGACCGTAAAGCCAGATCAGAAGAAACCCTCCACACCAGGCAACAAAAATCCCTGAGAACACGATCAGCGTTGTCGGCACGGACCGGAACTGGAAGTAGATGATCATGAAGATCACAAACAGAGCTACCGGGAGGATGATCGAGAGTGTTTTCGTAGCGCGAAGTTGGTTTTCGTAGCTGCCGGCAAAGGTATAGCTTACGCCCGGAGGTAGCGCGAATTCGCCGCTATCGATCTTCTTCTTGAGATACGCCTGGCATTGCTCCACAACGTCTACTTCAGCGTGCCCCGGCTTCTTGTCGAAAACCACATAACCGACCAGGAACGTGTCTTCGCTTTTGATAACCTGGGGGCCCCGCATATAGCGGATTTCGGCAAGTTGCATAATCGGAATCTGTGTGCCACCCGCTCCAGGCACCAGGATCCTCTCCATAGCCTCAATGCTGTCGCGCAGTTCCCGCTGATAGCGAACTCTGACAGGAAACCGTTCCCGGCCTTCTACGGTGGTGGTTATCTTTCGCCCACCGATTGCAACTTCTACAACGTCCTGGAACTTGCGAATAGGCACGCCATAACGTGCAAGGGCTGTGCGATCCGGTACGATTTCCAGATAGGGCTTCCCGACAATTCGGTCAGCCACCACGGCTGACGCTTCCACACTGGGCACTTCTTTCAGAAATCGTTCGATTTGCAGCCCCACATTCTCAATAACTTTCAGTGACGATCCTTTGACCTTGACCCCCATGGGGGCACGCATGCCGCTCTGAAGCATGACAATCCGAGCGGCTATCGGCTGCAACTTGGGCGCTGAAGTGGTTCCCGGAATCTTAGCCGCCTTCACGATTTCCTTCCAGATGTCTTCCGGTGTCTTGATATGATCACGCCAGTGCCGGTAAGGCTGACCGGATGAGTCAGGAATCAGTTCTCCATTCTCGTCCCGAACGAACTCATCCGTTTTTTCGTCATAGCGAAACCTCATCCTCCGTCCAGCCTTGTCGGTCTTGTATTCGGGCTTGTAGTTGATTATGGTTTCGATCATGGAGATGGGCGCTGGGTCCAAAGGGGTTTCGGCCCTGCCAAGTTTTCCCACGACTGATTCAATCTCCGGAATGGACTGGAGGGCCATGTCCTGTTTTTGCAAGATGTCCAGGGCTTCGCCAATAGACGCATGGGTCATTGTGGTGGGCATCCACAAGAATGAGCCTTCGTCCAAAGGGGGCATAAACTCTTTGCCCAGCCCAGGGAAATTATGAGCCAGATATTGAATGGGTCGGGTCTTGTTCACGGACTCGGGTAGCCATCCAAAGAGCCCATCAAATCCCAGCCAGATTGCTCCCCCTAAAAGCCCAAGCATGAGAGGGAGAGAAAGAAACGCGGTTTTATGCTTGAGACACCATCGAAGGAGTTGCGCATAAACCAGTTGAAACAGCTTGAAGATGATCAACACGCTGCCGATCAACACTGTCACAAAGACTATGTTTCGCAACAAGCCGCGCTCCGGGCCGAGGGGCTCCCAATACCCAGTCAATAGAATCCCTACGACAAGCACAGCAATTGCGATGGCTGTCCAGGCCTCAAACCGGGTGATGCCTTTGGGAATTCTCTCCTGAAACATATAATATGTCCCGAGAAACACAAGCACCAGCCCGGCCCACCAGGCCACGATGAATCCGACGACAATACCGGCTATGATAAGCACGACGTTTAAGGCTGAGCGCAGAATCTTACCTGAAATTTTGCCGCAAAACAGAACGTAAGCCGCTGGAGGCAGCACAGTAAGCGCGATCGTGATGGAAGCAATCAAGGCAAAGGTCTTTGTGTAAGCAAGGGGTTTAAAGAGCTTGCCTTCGGCACCGATCATGGTGAATACGGGCAGAAAGCTGACAACTGTGGTCAACACGGCTGTCAGCACTGCGCCGCCCACCTCGCTGGCTGCACGGTGTACGACTTCCAGTCGTGACTCGGCCGGTGAAGCCCGGTCCAGATGGCGGAGAATATTCTCACACACAACGATTCCCATGTCTACGATCGTGCCGATGGCGATGACTATGCCTGACAGTGCCACAATATTGGCCTGGACCCCGAAGAATTTCATGGCGATGAAGCACAACAGTACGGCAAGCGGAAGCATCCCGCTGATCAATGCGCTGCTACGCAGGTGCATTACCATAATGAGGACCACGATGATGGTGACCAGGATCTCCAGTGCGATGGCATCATTGAGGGTTCCAAGGGTCTCGTAGATCAGGCCTGTCCGGTCATAGAAAGGAACAACAGTCACTTTGCTGATTGTGGCCCATGATGGCCATTCGTGTCTAGGAACTGATCGCAAATAGTTCAACCACTCATCCTGGTTGAGTTTCGTTCCTGCGAAAGGCACAAAGCCTTGCTTTTCTGCAAACTCAGCAATCTTGGCTCTCGTAGTTTTCGCGTAGTCAATGATGGTCTTGGCAGGAAGGGCTTCTCTGGTTTCATCGATCTTCTTCTTGACGTTGTTAATCACCGCAAGGGGATTGTCGCCGTAACGAGCAACCACCACCCCGCCGACAACCGAGGCTCCTCCTTTGTCCAGAGCACCCCTGCGAGTGGCAGGTCCTAACGTCACCTTGGCGATATGCTTTACAAGAATGGGAACGTTCTCCTTCTTCACCTTGACAACACTGTTTTCTACGTCTTCTATTGCCTTGATGAAGCCTATGCCGCGGACGAAGTATTCTGTCCGGTTCAATTCAATTGTTCTGGCGCCAACATCAATATTGGATGATTTTACAGCCTTAAATACCTCATCGATAGTAACCCCATGAGCGCGCATGGCATCCGGATCTACGTCAACCTGGTACTCTTTGACATAGCCGCCTATGGAGCCCACTTCGGCAACTCCATCTGCCGATAGAAACCAGTACCGCGCGTACCAATCCTGTATGGTTCGAAGCTCTTCCTGATCCCAGCCGCCTGTTGGGTTGCCCTCAGGATCACGTCCTTCAAGGGTATACCAGTATATCTGGCCCAAGGCCGTGGCGTCGGGTCCCAATGCAGGCTGTACGTCTGCGGGAAGCGTACCAGCCGGAAGACTATTCAGTTTTTCAAGCAATCGCGTTCGGGACCAGTAAAATTCAACACCCTCTTTGAAGATGACGTATATGGTGGAGAACCCAAACATGGAATAGCTGCGGATCGTTTTCACCCCTGGAATGCCCAGCAACGCCACCGTCAACGGGTAGGTTATCTGGTCCTCCACGTCCTGTGGCGAACGGCCCATCCATTGGGTAAAGACAATCTGCTGGTTTTCACCTATGTCAGGTATGGCATCAACAGGCACCGGGTATCTTGTGATACCACCCATTTCCCAGTCAAAGGGGGCAACCAGGATTCCCACCACGATGACGGCCAGCACGAACATTCCAACAACAAGTTTGTTGGTCAGGCAAAAACGCAGCAGCTTGCCGACTGCCGATCGCTGTTCAGCCGTTTGCCCAGAAGGGGGCTCTTTATCCATGGTCGTACCCTCCAGGTTGCTCTTGTCCAGAAATGACTTCTATGAGATCGCCACAGCTCAACATCATTTTTCCGAAATAGGGATTGGCAGCTTCTTCATGAGCCTGAAGCCAGGTAGCCCCGCGGTTGTCAAAAGCCATAGGGCACTTGAACTGATAGAGAGTCTGCGACGAGGCTTTGAACCGTTTTATCGTGGCCGTAATCAGTTCAGACAACAAAGCGAAGTCTTTTCGTATGGGCTCAATCTCTTTTGCCTCGACCACGTGTGACAGGATCTTCTTTAACTCCGCTTCATGCTTCATCCAATCCTTATGGTCTTGCCCTGACAGTAATGTCATATCCACTGCTTCAACAGCATCAAGCATCCTTTTGGCTCCCTTCACAGCCTGATCGGCTTGATCTGCTGCCAGGGATGTCTGCATGCCAAGATAGCCTTCCACTACCTTGCCCAATTGATGGCGAAACTCTGGATTGACTTTGGCAGCGCTGTCAACTTCGTGTTCATGAGAGATTGCCATCTGTGCCTGAAAAGAGGAAAGATGTTCATCCAGAAGCTTGGCCACTTGCTTTGCTTCTGAAAGCTTCTTGACATTGCTGCCTTCGACTGCATCGTTGCCTAGGAGCATGGCATATTCCTTCCACAGCATAGCGGCATGACCGCTTAGCTTGGCGCTGTCCACGGAGTCAACCTGCTTTGATAGTGTGGAGAAAGCTTCATGGATCTGGTGGATATCACCGGATTCGATGGAGGCTTTTGAAGCATTGCCTGCCATAAGAACCTTGTGCAATTGCTTGCGGACAAGATCGGGCAGCGTCACAGTTGCACGCGCCGGAGTAAGCTCTGCGGATTTCTGCTTGCCGCCATGAGCGTGGGCGTGGCCGCCTGCTGCTCCACCCTCAGGACTCATCATGCTGGGCTTGGCCTGAATTTGGAGTTCCGCGTCGATCTTGAAGCTCCCTTTTGTCACTATGCGTTCTCCTTGATTCAGACCATGTCGCACCAAGTAATAATCACCTGCCAGAGGACCGAGGACGATCTCTCGTCCTTCATATGTCGGTTTTTCTCTGTCCGGGACGACAACGTATACGATTGCTCTCTTACCCGTGATCAAAGGCGCAGATGCCGGTATGACCAGAGGCTTATCGGCCTTTTCAGGATCCACTCCCACGTACCCGAGTGACTCGGTTCGCACCAGCGGCATCTCGCAGATGCTGCAGTTTCCTGCAGAATCCTTAACTTCCTCCGGGTGCATGGGACAGATCCATTTACCGGCAAGCGCCACGTCCATCACCCTGCCGCTGCTTGCGAGCTTGGCCCTTACTATGGCCCTTACAAACATGCCGGGTTTGAGTTTCATTTCAGGATTCGCCAGGTTGACTCGCACTTTCACAGTACGCGTGGCTTGGTTCAGGATGGGGTCTATGAATGATATGGTTCCCTTGAAGACTTCGCCAGGATAGGATTCCGTCGTGAATTCAACGTTGTGGCCGTACCGCAGCCAAATCAGGTCCGATTCATAAGCGTCCAACCGCACCCATACCTGTGACAGGTCTGCGATCGTGTAGATCTTTGTCCCAGTGTTGACATACATGCCTTGCTGCACGTGCTTGTGTATGACAATACCGCTGGCCGGCGAGTAGATCGTCATGTGGTCGCTCGCCTTTCCACGCCTTTCGATTTTGGCTATCTGTTTTGCTGTCAAGCCCCACAGGCGCAACTTTTCCCTGGCAGCGGTTACCGTGGCTTTTGACATCTCACGTATCATCGAAACGTCGCTGCCCTTCAGGTTCTTAACTGCCTGGATGGCCTGAAGAAGTTCTTCCTGAGCACTCAGCAGCTCCGGGCTGTAGAGGTAGACCATGTGGTCGCCCTTTCTTACCGGCACCCCCGTGTAGTCCACGAAAAGACGGTCAAGACGACCCGGAACCCAAGCACTGATATCGGAGACCCGCGTCTCGTTATAATCCACCTTGCCAACCATGCGGATCTCTGCATTCACGAATTTCCTCTCAACAGGGGCAGTCTCGATCTCCATGAGTTTGGCGGAATGCTCACTGACCGACAACTCCCTTAGCCCTTCCCCTTGATCTTCCGGCGTCTCCAGAGGAATCAGGTCCATGCCGCATATCGGGCATTTGCCTGGCTTGGGCAGTTTGATGTGAGGATGCATGGAGCAGGTCCAGAGCTGGATTTCCTGCTTGGCAGCCTTTACAGCGCCGGGACCTGCGGGCACACGGGCATTCCGCTCAGGTTCACGTCCGCCCCGGATAAGCGCACCTGCCGCGAAAGCAATAACCACCAGCAAAACCACACCCCATGGCACCATCAAAGCTCTCATCTTATTTGTAAGTTTGCTCATGATGTCTATCCTCTGCTCTTTTTGAGTTGAAGATGTTTTTTAATTGCCGGAGAGATCTTTATTGACCAGAGTTTCAATCTCTGCAACTCGCTTGGCGCGATCGGCCAACGCGCGTTCATAGGCCAGTTGAAACTCTAGAAGTAACCTTTCAGCGTCTATGAGCGAGATGAAGCTCACCTGACCAGCTTGAAAGCCCTGTTGCGCTACTCTTAAGGATTGGTTTGCCTTGGGAATGAGCGTATCGCGGTACAGGCCGATCTTCCTCTCCGCGTCTCGGAAGTGATATAAGGCAAGCTTCAAATCGGCTCCCAACTGGTTCTCGGTATCGACTCGCTGTTCCTTCACAGCAGCGTGGCGAAGCCTGGCTTCCTTTTCTGCTGCCCGGTACTTGCGGAACCAGATCGGTATATTAACCGAAGCTTTAGCAATCACTGGGTCTTTTCCGCTGTCAGGAGTGTCCGGCATCAGGGCTTCGTCTGTATCCACGTAATCCAGGCCAAACGTGATGTCGGGGTAGTAGTTCTTTCTGGCAAGCTTGATGGCGAATTGTTCCTTCTCCGCCAGGAAATTTAAACGATTTAGGTCAGGATTCCGTTTGGCAAGCCACTCGAATGCCTCCTTATCCGTGAACACCGGATTATCGTAAGGAATAGTCTGAGGCATCGGCAGAAAACCGTCTGAAGGCCGGTTGAGGGCTGCATTTAACTTTGCTACAATCGGCTCGCGAAGCGATGTCAGTGTTCGCAACCTGTCATCAAGCTTGCCCAGTTCAACCTGGGCCTGGATAACGGAGGTATGAGACGCGTGGCCGGTCTTGAAACGGGTTCTGGCAACGCTTTCGAGATTGGTCAAGAGCTTAATGTGCTCCTTGGTAATCGCCACAGCACGGCCAAGGTAGTAGTATTCATAGTAGACCGATTTCACACGGTAGAACAACCGGAGTTTTGTCTTCTCGTATTGCTCCTTTTCGGCATTCGCAGCTTCGAGTGCAGCGTTACCCTTCAGCTTCAACTTCCCGAACCACGGAAACGTCTGAGATATGCCGAGCTTCTGTCGCTGGGGTCCCACCCGAGTCTCTACCTCCTCGATGTAATATGCGTAGTTAAAACGGGGATCCGGAAGCGAGGTTACCTGTGTGACTCTCTCCAAAGCAGCTTTCCATCGGTTGAACGCCGCCTCCAAGCCGGGGTTGTTCAACGCAGCATATTTCAGGTAGTCCGCGAGCGTTGAGGTCTTATCAAGGCTTGAAAGGTTTCGTGTTGAGGAGTTATCCGCTCGAAAGGCTGTTTCGGCAGCTGCAACATCTTCGGGACGTCCCGAGCCTGCTGTTCTTGGTGTTGCCCAGCTCGTGAGCACAAGGGAAATCAAGATTAAGACGATTATCGTAGATCTCGAACGTTTCATTGCTACCCTTTCAATGCTTTCAACAACGCCCTTTTCTGCCGTCATTATATCTCCTTCTCAAATACCCGCTGCTTATCTTCTCTGAATCGGTTCATGATGCTTTGATGGAGTCGTTTGAGGCTCTAAACAATGTCATTAACTTAAACTCAAAATCTCCCCCCCTTTTCTAAAGGGGGGCAGGGGGGATTTCTTTGAGGAGTTTGAAAATCCCCCTAAATCCCCCTTTTTTAAAGGGGGACCTTAAAGGAACGGTTCTTAAGTTAATGACATTGAGGTGCC
>JADFWI010000633.1 GCA_015222985.1 Pseudomonadota bacterium
CGCTCCCAGTTGAAGGAGACGATCCTTAAGGGTGCCGGAGACGACAGCTTTGGTCCGCATCCCCAAGGATATTCCCACAAATATTGAACATTTGAAGAACTGCAACATGGTATTGAAACACGTTAGAGACATCTCGATGCACAAAGGCAGTTGCTGCAGCCGTTTCAGTCACAGATGCGATAAACAGGATAGAGGCCAAGATGCCATTTTTTATTTCGAGTAAAAACATTTTGAAATCTTCAGTCGTCTCGATCACATGGTTTTTCTTAATGAGCAGTATCATGGTGGCAATGGCGGCCGCCGGAGATGCTCCCGCAGGGCAGGAGGTTGAAGCGAGCGGTCGTGTGCACCAAGACAGTCTGGACGATCCCGACGAACCTTCGAATCTCTTGCCGCGAATTCAGAAGAGAGGAACCCAAAAGGATTCCCTCTTTCCGGTGTCTCCATTGCGGGGACTCCACGACTTCACGGATAAGGCGAAACAAGACCTATACGATGCTACCGGTCTCAAGCTGGGAACCACCCTTGTTCATCTCTTCCAGGGGTTGTCCGATGCGCTTTCTGGTGAGGACCAGTGGGGAACGAATACGAACGTGGATCTGGTTGGGAATTGGGATCTGATTGACAAGGGAGAACCGACCCAGGGACAGGCGGTCTTCCATGTGCAAGGCCGTTGGGACTACGGGACAACGGCGCCCGAAGATTTGGGAACAGTCAGCCTGGGCAGCTTGCTCGGGACTGCCAATACCTTCGCGTCGTACGCGCCGACCTTTCTCCTGCGAAACCTCTACTGGCGTCAAGGCTCTCCCGAGGCGAGATGGAGTTATCGGATCGGCAAGATCACGCCGGATGCGCTTCTGTCTACCTCCGCCCACATCAGCGCCTACACCACCTTTCTCCCAACCGCGAACGGTCCCTTCTCGATCGCCTTACCCGACTCGGGACTGGGCGCCGTGGGTGCCTGGTATATTAACGATCGCGCGACGTTGGTGGGACTCGTTTCAGACGCCAATGCCGATCGCTACGACTTCGGGGATATCAACGAAGGCGATCTCTTCAAAGCGGCCGAACTCCACGTCAAGGTCGCTCCCAGGACCTCTAAGGCGGGCTACTCGAAGCTCACCCTCTGGCACACGGACGGCACCAAGGACGGTCTTCCTGCCAACGGGAGCGCCGGCCCCGATGGCTGGGGGTTCTTTGTCAAGCACGAGCAGGAACTGACCGCTGATGGCCGGGCGATTGGAATCCTGAGGTATGGGAAGAGCTTCGACGATTCGGCGTTTTACAACCAACAAGCTTCAGCGCATTTCCTCCTCTATGACCCGCTCGGTCCGAGCCAGATTCGAAATGATCTCTTGGGTGTGGCTTTTAATTGGGCGGACGCGACAAGTGGGGTTCGTGACGAGTACAACGTAGAGGGCTTTTACCGATTCCCAATCTTTCCGCTCGTGGACATGACTTTGAGCTACCAATATGTTATCGACCCTGCTCTGGACCTCGGAATCGATCATGCATCCGTGTTCAGCCTGCGGATCCGGACGACCTTCTGACCGTCGTGAGCTAGGCGACTGTCGAGATCTCCACTCACGATTTTATTTTTCTATTCACAAGGTTGAATGCCTTCGCCTTTCAGGCGAAAAGCTTCAGCAATTGGTCGGTTATGTTATAATGGCTCATGGAGGTGAAGAACCATGAGCGAAGAATATAGAAGAGGTCCACACACAGTCTATGACATTCAGTATCACTTTGTTTGGGTGGGGTTTTCAATAGTGCCACGCACCATGATGTGCACCTGCAACAATTTGCCGAGGGGATGTTTTTGTTATTTTATTAAGTATTTAAAGGAAAGGACGAATAATGAGATGAAAGTAAAACTTAAAAAATTTCAGTTAAGGATGGTCCTGGCCGGGCTGTGTGCAGCCGCCATTATGTTTTGCTTCGCAACCAGTAATGTCCTGGCGGAAGAGGCCGCCCAGTCAAAGGAGGCGGCCGGTGCCCCCGAGCATAAAGATCTAGGCGCGGTCGGGGCCAAGCTCGCAAACCCGCTCAGTAGCCTCTGGTCGCTGAGCATGAACTTTGAAATGCCCAAGTTCTATGACGGCGACTTGAACACTGGTGACTCCAAGGTCGGCGCCAACATGGTTTTTCAGCCCGTCCTACCCATGCCCCTATATGGAGAGGGGGCTGGTGAATGGAGGATGATCACGAGACCCGTCGTTCCGATCATTTTCAGCCAGCCCGTCCCGAGAGGGTCCGACGATTTCTATAATAAAAGTGGTATTGGTGACATCCAGCTTCCGGCGCTGTTATCCGTTCCTGATAAATATGCCGGGAAGTGGATCCTTGGTGGGGGACCGATCTTTATGTTTCCTTCCGCCACGACCGATGCCTTGGGCGCGGACCAGTGGGCTATGGGTCCGGCCGTTGTCGTCGGCTATAAGGCTAAGAATTGGACGGCCGTGCTTTTCCCGAACTACTTCTGGAAAATCGGATCGAGCGGCCAGGATGACGCCACGACCGACATAAACCAGGGGACCCTGTTGTATTCTTTCACATACAAGCTGCCGGATGCTTGGCAGGTCGGGATGAATCCTACGATCACTTACAACCATCAGGCCTCGTCGGGGAACAAATGGAACGTTCCCGTCGGGCTCTTTGTCGGAAAGACAATCAAGTTTGGCAAACTGCCGGTCAACATCAAGGCCGGTCTCGAGTACTCGGTGGTCAGCGAAGACGACTA
>JADFWI010000012.1 GCA_015222985.1 Pseudomonadota bacterium
AAGCTCTCTGGGACATTTAAGGCGGGTTACACGCAGACCGACGTTGACGAATTCGAGGACTCCGGCGGCTTTGCTCTGGATACAGACCTCACATACAGGTTTTCGAGCTTTAACAAATTCAATGTCAGGGTCTTTCGCAGTATAGTGAGCAGTACCAGGACTGCCAGGGAAAGCGGCGTCTATTATGTGTCAACGGGCGGAAGTTTAACTGCAACCTGCGAGAAGTGGGAACCTCTCCGGATCACCGCAACGTTTTCTTATACAAACAATAGCTTCAAGGGGTCAGATAGTGTAGGTGGCGATCGAGAGGATGACTATTTCAGTGCAGGCCTGCAGACCCGTTATCCCATAAGAGACCGGCTTTCATTACTTTTGCGATATCAATACAGGTCCAATGACTCCGATTTTAAAGCCGATGAATACGATGAGAACCTGGCAGAGATTCGTCTTGTCCTAACGATTTGAAGTGCCGAGGTAACCTTATGTCATGAACAGAGCGAATTGTCCTAAAATTTTCCTGATAAGCTCCCTTCTGGTGCTTTCAGTACTCTCACTTTCAAGTTTGGCCGGTGAGGTACCTTCAGGCAAGGAATATATCATAGGTGCTGAAGATGTCCTGGAAATCCAGGTCTGGGGCCACGACGATCTGCACAGAACCGTTGAGGTCTCACAGGAAGGGGCTTTCACTTTTCCGCTTATAGGCAAGATTGAAGCTGTCGGCCTTTCGGTCTTCGAGCTTGAAAACCTCCTCCGGGAACGACTGGCTGACGGTTATCTGGTTAAGCCATACGTGACCGTTGGCTTGGAGAAATATGGCAGTAAAAAGGTATTTATTTTGGGTGAGGTAAAAAAGCCTGGACCTTACTTACTGAAAGGCAAGATCGATTTGCTTGCACTGATATCCGAAGCCGGCGGGTTGACGGAGGATGCAGGGCAAAAAGTGACTATCACGAGACCCGGCCCGCCTGAAAACATGGATGGCCCCGGACCATCGGACAAGGCCGGGGAGAACCGGGTTATCATACTGGACCTCGATCAGCTTACTGCCGGTAATAGCAATGACAGGTCCTTTGTGGCCCCCGGTGATTCCGTCCATGTCAGCAGGGCGTCCCGTTTTTTTGTAACCGGCGAGGTGAAAAAGCCGGGTGAGTTCAAATGGGAAAATGGCCTTACCGTGCGTCAGGCCATTGCTATGGCGGGTGGACCAACCATTAAGGGAGCACCAAACCGGACTCAAATTCAGCGGGATGAAAACGGGTATGAGCGGGAGTTCCGGCCCAAGATGTGCGACCCGGTGATGCCCGATGACATCGTCAAGGTGCCGGTGAGCTATTTTTGATGGATAGGGGCAGATAGAGACAAAATGGATTCAAATATGAGTTCCCGGCCCGGGCCCGAGCAGATGTCGTTGCCTCAGCAAGTACATCTTGATGATTATCTGAACATCATCAGGAGACGCAAATGGGTAGTCATTGCCTTTTTTGCGGTTGTGGTGGGCATGGTCAGCACTTTTTCTTTTATGTCCACACCCGTCTATAAAGCTACGACGCAGATTATTATCGAATCACAGTCCTTTCCTGTCATGGGAATGGGAGATGTTGCGTCAAAGGCCTCGGCGGAGCAGGATTACTATCAAACCCAGTACAATCTGTTGCTGGGTCGGGGGCTTTCCAGGCAGGTCATCCAGGATTTGGCACTATGGAAGAAGTTTCTGCCTGATGTATCAGAGGCCTCAAGGGAGACATTAGAGGATCAGATCAGTCCCATAATTGTGAACCGGTATCTGGCCAATCTGCAGATCACGCCGGTTCGCGGCACGCGTCTGGTCAATATCAGTTTTCTGAGTCCTTCACGGGAATTATCCGCCCGTGTTGCAGATGCCCACGCCCTGGCCTTCATAGAGAAAAACATCAGGCTTCAGCATTCGGTCTCTGAACAGAGATTTGACTGGCTAAAAAACCAGATCCAGGAACAGAAGGCCAAGGTGGAGGCATCCCAAAGGGCCCTCTACGAATACAAGAAGGCAAATAAAATAATATCCCTGGAGGAACGTCAGAACATAGTCTCCCAGAAGCTCATGGAGGTGAATTCCGCTCTTACAAAGGCCAAAGGTGAACGGATCGCAAAACAGGCCCAATACGAACAACTTGAGGCATATTCCGTAAAGGATGAAAACCTCTTTTTACTGCCTGAGATCGCACAAGATTCCGTCGTTCAGAGTCTTCGCAGCCAACTGTTTCAGCTCAAGGACCAGAAGGCAGAGATGGGCATTAAGTTCGGCCCCAAGCACCCAAAGATGATCGAGCTGGATTTGCGCTCCAAGCAACTGCAGAGAGAAATTTCAGATGAGGTGGAACGATTGAGGCAGTTGATCAAGGGGGAATTGGACCGCGCCATAGCCCTTGAAGATTCCACCGGGCAGGCACTAGAGGCCCAGAAAAAAGTGACTATCTCGCTCCACGAAAAGGCCATCAACTACAATGTCTTGAGCAGGGAAGCCGAAAGCAATCAAAATATTTACGACATCCTTTTAAAACAGGCCAAAGAGATCGGACTGGCAAGTGTTTTTGACAGCAACAATGTCCGCATTGTGGAAAATGCCGAGGTGCCCCTGTTCCCCGTCAAGCCGAAGATCTTCTTGAACATTCTGCTGGCCGTAGTGTTGGGGCTGTTTATGGGTACAGGGCTGGCGTTTTTTGTTGAATATATGGATAACACGGTAAAGACTCCCCAGGACGTCCAGCAGCGCCTGGGAATGCCGGTGCTGGGGGCCATACCGTATGAAAAATCCCTGAAAAATCGAAACACTCCGGCCCTGCCAAGTGGCAGGCCTTCCGGAAAGTCGCACAAACCTTACTATTATGATGCAGGTGGTCGTCTCCCTGCGAGGCTTAAGCTCGACCAGCAAGGAATGTCCGGCCAGGTTTTGCTGATTGAGAGCGCCACTATGGGGGAGGGGAAAACCACGGTTCTTGGCAATCTGGCGGTGAGCCTCGGCAAGGCAGGGCTACGCGTTCTGGTGACGGACTGCGATCTCAACCGTCCGGCCCTGCACCATCTCTTCGGGGTCCGGAATGAAGGCGGGCTGTCTGCAGCCATGACAGCGATCCTTTCCCAGGATATGGGCTCAGGCACATTAGAGAAATGCGGGTTAAGCGACCTGTTTTCCCTGATCGCTTTGAAGAAATATAGCGGCCAGCTCACAGTTACCAACAACGACCAGGCCATGACCTCTGTCTTTCAGCATGGCCGGCTGCTTAATATTGAGAATCAGAACAATCCTCCTGAAAATCGGCTGGGGTCCATGCTGCTGCGCGGGGGATCCCTCACTGAAAGCCAGCTTGAAGAGGCGCTGGAACGGAACCGGCGCACGGGCCAACCTCTGGGGTACATCCTGATCAATGCCGGATTCATCACGCAGGATCAACTTCAGGGGCCTTTGAAGCTTCAGACAGAGGAGCATCTTCAGAAATTGTTCAGTTGGAAACACGGAAATTTTGCTTTTGATCCCGGCGTGGTGGAAACCTATGAAAACCAGAGGATATATTTCGGAGAGGACTACACGCCGGTCATTCACCGTTTGAGTCGTATGGCAGGGAGCCGCTTGTTTGAGGGTGAAATCCTTTCCCGGGTCAAACCTACAGATCATGCGAATATTCATCTTTTGCCAGCCGGCGAGGCAGATGTTGTTCATGGAGATTTTATCAACTTTGCCCTGCTCGCAAAGTTTCTGGAGATATTGAAGGGACGTTTCGACGTGATACTCGTGGACGCCCCTCCGATCCTGGACGCAGCCGGCAGCGAATCCATATCGATCCTGGCCGACGGCGTCATTTTCGTGGTCAAGGCAGGGCACCTGTCCATGAAGATGCTCAATGAAGCCAAGTCGCGGCTGGCAGAGACAAATGCCAGGATCATTGGTGCGGTTCTCAATCAGGTAACAGGAAGATAATCAGCACGAAAATGTCTCCTGTTATTGAGCTCAAAGAGGTAACCAAGACCTTTGTAAACCGGACCTGGCGCACGGTCCTCTTGCGGAAGAAGCCCGAGAGGACCAGGGCCCTGGACGGCGCTTCCTTTTCGGTGCAGCCAGGCGAGGTGTTCGGACTCCTGGGGCCGAATGGTGCAGGAAAGACAACTCTTATCAAGATACTGGCCACCCTGGTGATCCATGACAGCGGTTTTGCAAGGATCTGCGGACATGATCCCTGCCAGGAGGCGCATCTGGTTCGTCAGAAGCTCGGGTTGATAAATACGAGCGAGCGGAGCTTTTACTGGCGCCTTACAGGGAAACAGAACCTCGATTTCTTTGCCTCGCTATACAACCTTCCTGGTTCCGCGCGCGCGAGACGTGTTAATGAGCTCCTGGAGTGGCTCGGCCTTGAAGAAAAGGCCGATATCCCTTTCATGAAATATTCCAGTGGCCAGCAGCAGCGTCTGGCTATAGGGAGGTCCCTCCTGGGAGACCCCCAGGTCCTGTTGATGGATGAGCCCACCAGGAGTCTCGATCCGGTTGCCGCTTCAGAATTTCGAGCCTTCACCAGGGAGGAATTGATAAAAAAACAGGGTAAGACAGTACTCTGGTGTACGCACAACCTTAAAGAGGCAGAGGAGATGTGCGATCGCCTTGCCATTGTCCACAAGGGAAAGGTCATAGCCTCGGGCAGTATGCCCCATATGCGGTCCCTTATAGAGGAAGGCAGCTCGTACCGGATCAGGATTGACCGTGGGTCTGCGAACAAGGTGCGAGAAGCAGGCCTCATTCCTGTGAGAATGTTTCAGAACAACGGGTACATAGAATTCGAAGTCAAGGCAAAGGAAGAGAACATCCCTTCAGTGCTGCAACATCTGGTGTCTAACGGCGTTCAGGTATACACATGCAGGCAAAAGGAGATCGACCTCGAAGAGGTGTTTGAGAAGCTGGTTAAAGATGAATCGTAACCGTTCAAGGGTTCAAAGGTTCAGGGGTTATCGAAACCCGCAACATGACAAATAAGCCACTCGCATTTCTAAAACGGGATTTCTTGATTGCCATGAGCTATCGCTTGAAATTCCTCTTACAGATATTCGGCATCTTCATCTCTACTCTGATGTTTTTCTTCCTGTCTAAGCTGATTGGCACAGGGATAGAAAATCAGATGGCTCCGTATGGCGGCGACTATTTTGCATTCGTTCTCATAGGCGTGGCATTTACCGACTACCTTGCAATTTCTCTCGGCAGCTTTGCAGGTGAAATCCGGAATGCCCAGGTCCTTGGCACCCTGGAAGCCCTTCTGGTCACTCCGACTTCCGTGCCGACCATTCTCTTTTCCTCGTGTTTGTACAACTTTTCCTTTACTTCCCTGAGGGTCTTCCTGTATCTGGCCGCTGGAGTCCTGATATTCGGTCTCAAGCTCAACATTACAAGTCCGTTTGCCTTTTTCATGATCTTTGGCCTCACTATTCTGGCCTTTTCCGGCATCGGTCTGATTTCAGCGGCATTCATTATCGTCTTCAAGCAGGGAAGTCCGATTAGCTGGGTAATTAGTACAGCATCAGGACTCATGGGCGGAGTGCTTTATCCGGTGTCAATACTACCTTCGTGGCTTGAACCATACGCCTATCTCCTCCCCATCACCCACGCACTCGAAGCCATGCGCCAGATCCTCTTAAACGGGGCAACTTTTCAGAATGTCATTCATGAGGCGCAGATCTTGTTAATCTTCTCTATGCTCTTACTGCCACTGGGGCTCAGCGCCTTTGGATATGGCCTGAAGATAGCCCGCAAAGAAGGCAGCCTGGTGCACTATTGAATGGCTAAAACAATACAACCTTGGCGTCCTTTGCGCCTT
>JADFWI010000634.1 GCA_015222985.1 Pseudomonadota bacterium
TCTGTTTCCTGTTTTCCCATTCAACATTCGATGTTGAACGTTCGATGTTCGATGTTCATCTTTTTGTAACCGTGAACGGTTACTGATTTTGCTTGTTCATTCCATTCAAGAAGTCGAAATGCCTAAAATGCCTTAGTCAGCAGCTCAAGTGAAAGCCGGCGACAACCTTCTTGCCCTCTTTTGTCAGTTGATTATAAGAGTTGCAGGCCGATTCGGTTTTTTCCACCAGCACCTTGACGCCAAGGCTTTCAAAAGCAGACTTCACCGCCTCTGATACCCGCATGGCTCCGTAGGCCCCGGTGCCGAATATGCAGATCTCAGCGTCAGCGCCCAGGAGGTCCTTTGCGTCCTTCAGCTCTACAAGGTGACCCCTTGAACGCCACCAATCCGGCACGACCTTGTTGCCAATGAGCTTGACGTCGTTCCGGTACACGTTGCCGTCGATCTCGATGTACCCAAAGCGGTATGATTGGATTTTCATGGCAGGAGGATCTTGCTTAATCTGTTTGTTGTGAAAGTCGTTCTGTTCCGGCAGAGAGCAGGTTGCGACATTTCGTGTAGAAATGCCTAAAGTGCCTAAAATGACCTAAAATGCCTAAACTTGTTTAAGGCACAATTCAATGCCATTACCTTAAGGAATTTTGTTCTGTCATTTCGAGGAGCATTGGCGACGAGAAATCTTTTAAATTCAAGCAGAACAAGATTTCTCGCTTCACTCGAAATGACAAGTTATCGAGACTTTTTGCGAAGCCTTCAATTTTAGGCACTTTAGGCATTTTAGCTCATTTTAGGCATTTTTCTTACATCGTATACAGCCGCTCATCATAAAGATTGATCCAGTTGCTTTTCAAGGCCTTGACGGCCGCCTCGGTGTTGTCAACCTCCAGGATCAAGATGGGATCCTGGGTTTCCAGGCAGGGATAAATGTGAAGAATATTGATTTCTGCAGAGCGGAGTATCATTAGAAGGGTGTTCAGTCCACCCGGGTGATCCGGGACCTGGGCGGCAATCGCATCCGATGTTGTGGGTTTGAAGCCGAGCCCTGTCAAGACTGAAAGGGCTGAATCCGGATCACTAGTGACAAATCGCAGGGTCGCTTTTTCGTTTTCAGTGCCCACCCAGAAGGCGGAAACCTTCACATCATTTTCGTAGAGATGGCCCACAATGCGAGCAAGCTCACCCGGCCTGTTCTCGACTTTAATGACAACTTCCTTTATGGTCATGATGACGATTGCTCCTCTACAAATGCTGCGCCTTCCTTTATGGCAAGGGTGTTCATCTCGTGGACTTTTGCCCCTTTTGTTGCGAAGATCTCCTTAATGCTCTTGATCACTGAGTCCAGAGAAACCAGACCGGTCTTCTGGGCCAATGCCCCGATCATCACCATATTGGCGCCGCGGGCATTGCCTAACCTCTCGGCAATGGTGTTAACCGGTATGGCTACCACTTCCACGTCGCCACGCTTTGGCCTGAGTTCCACCATGTCACTGTTCAAGAAGACCGTACCACCTGTTATGACCTTTCCTTCAAACCTCATCAGAGAGGGTGTGTTCATCAGTACGGCAAAATCCGGAAAAGATGCAACCGGTGAGGCAATGGGATCATCGCTTACGGTGATGGTGCAGTTGGCCGTTCCGCCACGGACTTCTGCCCCGTAAGACGGGAGATAGGTTACATGCTTGTCTTCTTGCATCCCGGCCGTGGCCAGAACATATCCCATCATCAGAACGCCTTGTCCTCCAAAGCCGGAAAATATGGTCTTGGTTATACTCATTGTGTACGAGAGTCCCTCACGGTCTTTCAGAACAAGCTCTTCCTTTTTACACACGAAACATAGCTTGGACAAATCCGAAATTCGAATTTTGGATACAAAGAGTTATGTCATATCGTCTATCTCTTGTCCATGTTGCGGCGCTAAGCCCCTTCATCTGCTCCACTGTGCGTCCCGGTCGTATCCTTGATCACCATGAGGGGATACTGTTTTATAACTTCGTCCTCAATTCGTTTGCATGAGTCCACAGACGAGAGCTTCCAGTTAGTGGGACATGCTGACAATATCTCAACCAGGGAAAAGCCAAGATCATCCATTTGCACCTTAAACGCCTTCTTGAGGGCCTTTTTTGTCTTGATAATATTTTTTGGCGATGTGACCGCAGTCCTTTCAATGTAGACACTGCCACCAGCCACAGCCAGCATCTGGCTCAGGTCCACGGGGAATCCGTCTCTGAGCTGTATTCTCCCTCCGGGTGTCGTGGTAGTGGTTTGCCCCAGGAGGGTGGTCGGGGCCATCTGCCCGCCTGTCATGCCGTAGCAGCCATTGTTTACAAAAATAACGGTCAGACGTTCTCCCCTGTTGGCCGCATGCACTGTTTCAGCAGTGCCAATGGCGGCAATATCGCCATCTCCCTGATAAGTGAACACTACGAGATCGGGCCGGCAACGTTTGATTCCCGTGGCCACGGCAACAGCCCGGCCGTGCGGGGCCTCTCCCATGTCAACGTCAAGATAATTATATGCCAGCACGGCACATCCAGCCGGTGGAACCCCCACGGTCTTGCCGCGAATCCCGAGTTCGTCAATCACCTCAGCCACGAGCCGGTGGATAACGCTGTGGCCGCAACCCGGACAGTAGTGAAAGATGTTATCCTTTAACGCGTCCGGTCTTTTGAATACCTGCTTTATCATGCCGCTCCGTAAATTGGTTGTTTGGTTGCGCTGCTCGTTTGCGGCTTGCGCCTTGAGAACAGTACGTCTATCGTCATTCGGTTACGCCGAATTCCTTAACAGAGCTCATGCCTATACACAAGCCTGGTTATTGCATCTGCGATCTCGTGGGGGGTGGATATGATTCCTCCTGGCCTGCCGTGAAAATGAACAGTGGCCTTCTCTCCGACACTGAGTCTTACGTCTTCAACCATCTGACCGAAGTTCATTTCAAACACCAAGATATGCTTAACCGAACGGGTCAATGCCCTGATCTCGTTTTCAGGAAATGGCCAGAGTGTGATTGGTCGAAAAAGGCCTGCCTTCAAACCCTCTTTGCGCACGCGGTTGACAGCCCCTTTTGCAATGCGGGCGGCCGTGCCAAAGGCCACAACAGCCACGACAGCATCGTCAAGAAGATATGATTCATGCTCTGTTTCACGCTCGCAAATGGCCGCATACTTTCTGGCCAGTTTCCAGTTGTGTTGTTCCATCTTGAACGGGTCCAGGCGCAATGAGCAAATCAGGCGGCTGTCCCGCTCCATGGCGCCGTCAAGTGTCCACTCCTTTTTGGGAAGGGCGGACGGCTCGATGGGCTCAGGAAATGTTACCGGCTCCATCATCTGGCCCATGAGACCATCGCCCAGCAGGATAACTGGCGTTCGATAAGTGTCGGCCAGATCAAAGGCTTTCATAGTCAGGGTGACCAGTTCCTGCCCCGAGTGAGGGGCAAGGACGATGGTTCGATAATCTCCATGCCCGCCCCCTCTTGTGGCTTGAAAATAGTCCTGCTGGGATGGGGCAATATTTCCGAGCCCCGGCCCTCCCCGCATGATGTTGGCCACAACGGCGGGAAGCTCCATGCCGGCCATGTACGAGATGCCTTCCTGTTTCAGGCTGATCCCCGGACTGGAAGACGATGTCATTGCCCGCACCCCGGTCATGCTTGCTCCCATCACCATATTGATTGCCGCCAGTTCGCTTTCTGCCTGAATGAAGGTGGCGTCTTCCAGTTTGGCAAAACGGCCGGAGAGGTATTCAGGCAGCTCATTCTGTGGTGTGATTGGATAGCCGGCATAGAAACGGCACCCGGCCAGGGTTGCCGCCTCTGCAATCACATGACTGCCACGCATTAGTCTCTTTTTACCCACGGAACACCTCAATGGCGACATCAGGGCACACTATGGCACAGAGGGCACACCCGGTACACTTGCGATTTTTGCTGTTTTCGTTTTCCGTGTACTCAGCGGGGCGATAGCCCTTGATGTTAAGCTTTTCGCTCATAATGATGGTCCCTTTGGGGCACGCCTCAATACACAGCCCGCATCCCTTGCACAGGTCCCGATTGATTCTTATGAAGCCCTTCTTCTTCAAAAGCAGATCCCCAGTTAGCAGGGCCACGTCATTTAAGCAACTAACCGCCCAAATTAACAAAAATTATATGTTAAATCAAAATGCTACAAATTCGAAGCACGAAATCCGAAATCCGAAACAAATACGAATGACCA
>JADFWI010000635.1 GCA_015222985.1 Pseudomonadota bacterium
TGAGAGGCCAGTGGCTGCGAGCGCCTTTAAGAAGAAAAAACCTGCAAAGATTCCCGAGGCCCCGCCCTTTGTTACAGGATATGATGAAGAGGAGACCAGGCGAATCCGGGCAATGCTTTTTAAGAAGTTCGACTTGAAAAGTGAAGCCCCGGTCGAGGTGGTTGAGGAGGCGCCGGAGGGTGAAGCCGTTGCGACACCGCCTCCGGTTGAGGAGCGCGTGCCTGAATACCAGCCGGCCGCTTCTGTTTCGTCTGGGGGACCAGAACCAATGGCAAAAGGGATAAAGGTTGGTTTGTGGGCGCTGGCGGTTTTGATGGCCATAATTATTGGAACAAGCTTTTCAAACAGGGCCAAGTTTTATCTTAAGGATGTTGATGGCGTGGTTCAGGTATGGAGAGGGAAATTCGCCCCTGCTGGGGAGGAATTGCTTTTGAGTCTCGATGGAATCAAGACTCAAGAGCCGCGCAAGGATGTTTATACAAGAGAAGAGATTTGTCCCATAGTTTTTTCTTACTTTCAGGACAAGGCCGATGCGGTTTTGGATGAGCCAAGGGGGCCGGATTTCGGCAAGATCAAGGCGCATTTGTATCAGGCGGCATCGTATGCACCGACAAAGGAGTTGTACGAAAAAGTCCGACTTCGTTTGAAAAGCATGGACTTTATTGTGCTTTTTCATAAAGCGGATATCGCTTTTGGCAGGGGAACGCTGCCTGACCTCGAGGCTGCAAGGGCCTATCTTGACAGGGCAGGTACATACGCCTCAAGCGACTTGCAACGTGAACTGCTGGTCGGAACGAGGGCAGTTGTGGACAGCGCCTTTGCCGCGTTGAGGGCACAGTAGAGAGTTTCTTCCGGCACAGTGTTCCAGTTGTAGGACCTATACAGAGGGGATTGGGGCCAGCCGCCGTCCCCTTGTTTATTGAGGAATTGTGATGAAAGACGAAAAGGGGTTGTACTATTTTCCTTTTCCTCAAAACAAGCGGGTTCGTATGTATGTGCGTGAAGTCGAGGGCGCTATATGTTTCAGGCTCTGGAATGCGGATGATCCTGAGCTTTGGGTGGAACACGATTGGGTCCCCTACGGCGCCATCAAACAAGCCGCCACCATGTCCAAGGGTAATAAGTTCGACCCGAATCAAGCCTATGACATCGAAGTGGCAAAGATGCTGCTTAAGGAATCCACGAATTCCGACTGACTTCGCCGGTCCTGCTGGTTTCATGCAATGTCGTCTGGCCAACGAATCCTCACATAAGACCTTTTGCAATGTCTGTTTCCGATAACACTGATAATGATGTGCCTGGTGGGGTCTACCTATGCCAGGTCAACGGACTGGTTTCGTGTGGGGCATGCTGTGGTTTGTACAATGTGACTACGCCGTCCTTTGCTGCCCTTATGGAGATGCTGACTTGGCGCACAGAGACTTTTGCGCGCCTTCCGAGAGATATTGATTCCATCCTCGCCTTCAAAGAAGATCTTGAGGTAAGGGAACAACAGAAAAGACCTTTCTCAGAATTTCATCACTGTCCGTACATAGGCTTAGTTGGCAGAAAACGTTCCAGGGTGGGCTGTCTGTTACATCCGCTGGCTCATGGAAACCAAGGGATAGATTTCAGAGGACTTAGCTTTTATGGAGGGATGGCGTGCAGCGTCTATTTCTGTCCGTCCCACTACAGACTACCGGCTGTTTTCAAAGAGATCGTCTGCGAAGCGGCAAGAGATTGGTACCTTTATGGACTTGTCATTACGGAAACAGAGATGTTAAGGGCATTTTTTCAAGACGTGGAAAGGCGAATCAAGCGGCCAATAACAAGAGAAGACATGCTCGAAAATGGAAAATGCCTCGAGGCTGTTCGAGAATTCCTGGAGCTTAAGCTCTATTGGCCTTTCCGGATCAACTCCGTCAAGGGCTTGTGCAACTATTTCTTTACGGATAAACTCTATCCTCTCCCCACTGTAGATTACGAGGCAATCGGGGAGTCCACATCGAGATATGACGTTATCTTGCGAGGATTGGGGTCGCACTTTGATTCGGAAAATGAGTTAAGGAGTGCAGAGAACTTGCTTGATGGCCTCATTGACAAGTTGGCGTCCAATATCTCTCCGCTCAGATTCCGGCCTATCCGGATTGGTTTTGGAGGTGGTGATGACGTATGTGCCCAAGATTCTCATAGTTGATGATGAGCCTCTCATGTGCAGTAGCTTGCAGTTTTTGTTAAGCAAGGACGGGCTTGAGACCCAAATTAGCCATAGTGGCAGGGAGGCTATGGCATGCTTTGCGAAAGAGGTTTTTGACGTTGTGCTGCTGGATATTCAGATGCCTGATATGAACGGGCTTCAACTCATGGATCATATGAGAAGCCAATGTCCTGGCACCTTTGTTGTCGTCATTACCGGCCATGCTTCTGTGGACTCGACTGTAGAATCTTTGAGGAGAGGGGCCTTTGATTACCTCAGAAAGCCATTTGAGCATGAGGAACTGTTAAAGACAGTGAACAATGCCCTTAATCAGAAGAGACTGGAGATGGATCGCAAGCGGGCTGAGGAAGAGCTGCAAAAAGCACACGAGGAGCTTGAAAGACGGGTTAAAGAGCGAACTGCCGAACTGGCAAAGGCCAACGAGCGACTGAAACGGGAAGTAGAAGAGCGAAAACAGGCAGAGAAAGAACTTCAAAGCATCAACGAGGAGGTGAAGGACTTTGCCCGCGTTGTCTCCCATGACCTGAAAAATCCCATTATTTCCGTGTTGGGTTTTTCTTCTCGTTTGGTCAAGCACTATCGAGATAAATTGGGGGAGAAGGGCCTGAGCTACCTTGAACATATTGTGGCTAATGCCCGCCGCATGGAGCTTCTGGTTTCAGACCTTCTGACGTTGTCCACAGTCGGCCGGGTAGTCCCTAGCTCCGGGGACATCTCCTCCGGTGAGATAGTAAGAAACGTATCGTCAAGTCTCCAAGCCAGATTGAGAGACAAGGGCATAGAGCTCGTTGTAGCGGAGGACCTTCCCACTATCTACTGCGACGGAGAAAGGATGCATCAGGTTTTTGAGAATTTGCTTGTAAATGCTATCAAGTTTATTGGGGATACCGAGGTCCCGAAGATCGAGATCGGCTACGATGACGGGGGAGATCTTCATCATTTTTATTTAAGGGATAATGGCATTGGGATTGATCGAAAAAACCATCGGAAGATATTTGAGAAGTTCTTGCGGCTAAGAGAAATCGAAGATGAAGAAGGGACAGGTTTAGGCCTGCCGATTGTTGAAAGGATTGTGAACAACTGCGGCGGAAAGGTCTGGGTGGAGTCTGAAAAAGGGGAGGGGGCAACTTTCTGTTTTACCCTGCCTAAGGGCTCGCTCAAAAATAACTTCACATTTTGATGCGCCGATCCACCCCGCCTGGCTGCGTTGGTCGTCGGTTAAATAGCTTGCTATTCGCCCTTCTCGCGTCTTGCCATGCGTGCGCCTCGACTCCTGAAAACGTAAGTTTATTTCTACTTCTTCGCGAACCCTAACGTATTGGCCGAGAAATGAACAAGTACGAGAAAATTACTGAGGCAAGAAAGCTGCTTGAATTGCCTGAACGGGCAACCATAGAAGAGATTAAGGCCAATTACAGAAACTTGGTCAGGGCATGGCATCCGGACAGATGTAAGGAAGCCAAGGAGAAATGCACAGAAAGGACGGCCAGGATTGTTGCTGCATATGGGATCATAATTGAGTATTGTGATCATTATAGATTCTCTTTTTCCAAAGAAGAAGTCATGAATCATCTCTCAGAAGACGAATGGTGGCTCGAACGTTTTGGCAACGATCCGTTGTGGTACAAGTAGTGTCCGCCCGAAAATGAGATATTTTTTGCAAGGTCAAGGAAGACGAAGATTTTAACCGGAGGAATACATTGAGTATTTCGAGGATTGAAA
>JADFWI010000636.1 GCA_015222985.1 Pseudomonadota bacterium
CAGTGTTGAACGCGGCTTCCTGACGGCCTTTCGTCTTGTCATTGTCCCCCTCCACCCTACAGTCTTTCCGCGGCCCGCAGCTTGGCGCTTCGAGCCATAGGATTGGCCTTAATCTCGGCCGGGTCCGGTCTGGCAGGCCTTTTTGTAAGAATACGAACCTGAGGCTTTTTCCCGCATACGCACACCGGAAAGTCAGGAGGGCAGTCACAACCACGGGCTAAGGCCTTGAAATGTTGTTTCACAATCCGGTCTTCCAAGGAATGGAATGAGATGATGCACAGGCGGCCCTTTGGATTCAGGAGATCGGCCGCATGGCCCAAGAATACCTCCAGACACTCCAGTTCTTGATTCACTGCGATCCTTAATGCCTGAAATGTGCGGGTTGCAGGGTTGATGCGTCTCGGTCGATGTCTCGCCGGAATAGCCTCCTTCACGATTTCAGCAAGCTGTGAAGTGGACCGAATCCTTTCGCGCCGGCGGGCCCGGACAATACACTTGGCAATGCGCATGGCCCAAGGGTCTTCTCCGTAACGGGCTATGAGATCGGCGAGTTCCTTTTCTGAAAACCCGTTTACAATTGCTTCAGCCGTGTTTTCTTCCTCCGGATTCATGCGCATGTCCAAAGGCTCGTCACGCATAAAGCTGAAACCCCTGCCGCTTCCCTCCAGTTGATAAAGCGAAAGGCCCAAATCGAGTAAGATCCCGTCCACGCCCCTCGTGTTTGCCTGGGAAAGCACTTCTGGAATGAAGATAAAGTTTTCGTTAACAAATTGAACGTTTGACTTGAAATCACGGAGGTGGCTGCGGGCGCTGGCAATGGCATCAGGATCTCTGTCCATACCGATGAGAAAACCATTCGGACCAATGACTCGCAGAATCGCTTGGGCATGGCCACCTCCCCCTAAAGTGCCATCCACGTATGTCTTGCCAGGTGAGCAGCCAAGGTAGCCAATGACCTCCTTGACCATGACCGGGATATGGCGATATTGCATGACTCTGTCACTCACCCTAGAGCCCCAGTGCAGCAACCTCGTTTCTCATATCCTCTTTCTTCAAATCATTCTGGAACTTTGCATCCTCCTTCAACCATTTCTCTTGCGACCATATCTCAAAGTGATCCAATACACCTGTCAGGACAACCTCTCTGTCCAGGCCCGCATACTGACGCAGGACCGGTGGAATCACAATGCGACCCTGCTTGTCAGGAAGACAGTCAAAGGCACCGCCTATGAAAATTCTCCGGAACCGCCGCATGTTCTCGCCTTTAACGGCCAGGTTGCGGATACGCTCTTCAATCTTTCGCCATTCTTCAAATGTATAACAAAACACGGCGCCATCCATCTTTGAAACCATAAGCCCGTTAACACTGCTCTGCTTCAACACATCTCGAAAACGGGTCGGAATAATCAGTCGGCCCTTTGTGTCCAGATTATGAAAGGAGTTGCCCCGGAACATGTTCTGGCCTGCCTTCATTTGCATCCACTTTGGTCCACTTTGCACCACCCCTATATAGACCGAGATTTTGAATGTCAAGCAAAAAACGTGAAGAAAACTCACGATTTTTCAAATAATTCATGGCTACTAGAACAATTCCCATCATATGGTATGGCGACAATACGAGCTACACTGTATGTAGGGATTGCCCTTTATGGGTCAGGGGCAAAGGCAGGCGTGACAAGGGTAGGGCAACGTCAGAGTCGATGGAGTTTTCCCAAATTAGAAGGAGTTGCGACGCCAAGAATTCCTAACTTCTCAATAAGGCCGGGCATTCCAACAGCTTCCCCCTTTGGAAAAGGCCCGCCCTGGCGCGACAGAAGTTGGATAATGCCTCGGAAAGAGAAACCCGGTCTGGGCCAGGGGGGATTGAGGGGGATTTTCCCTAAAGCAGCCCTGACTTACCACCTGCGGAGTTGATACCGCCTCACCATCTTATTATGCTCGGAGAACGTACGGGAAAAGTGGTGCGAACCGTCGTTTTTGGAGACGAAGTAAAGGTGGGATTTTTCGGACGGGTAGAGCACGGCCTCAATAGAATCTCTGCCGGGATTAGCTATGGGACCCGGCGGCAAGCCTTTGATCCTGTATGTGTTATACGGGGTGAGGTCTTTCAGGTCCTTTCTGGTTATGTTCCCGTCAAAATTCTTCATGCCGTAGATGACCGTGGGGTCGCTCTCAAGGCGCATGTGCCGTTTCAGCCGATTCAAAAATACGGCCGCAATATGGGGTCGCTCATCAGGCCTTGCTGTTTCCTTTTCAACAATCGAGGCAAGGGTTACGACTTCATGGATGGTAAACCCCATATCCCGTGCCCGGTCCTTCCATGCTTGCGTAAAGACCGATCGGAATTGGGCAACCATCTTATTTATGACCTGCTCGGCCGTCACATCTCTGGAAAAATGATAGGTCTCCGGGAAAAGATACCCTTCCATGGTATCCCCTTCCAGACCAAGGGCATCTATCAAGGCAGGATCGGCGGCTGCCTTCAAAAAGGCCTCCTGCGATACCAGGCCGACCCTTTCAAGGCTCTCCCCGATTTTACAAACTGTATCTCCTTCGGGAACAACCACTTTGTGAAGAATAGCCTCGCCGCGAACCAGAGTATCCAGGATGGCTCTGGGTGACATAGAAGCGGAGAGTTCATATTCTCCAGCCCGAATCCGCCTCTCATCCCCCTTGAGATAGGCAAGCCAACGAAACTTCTCCGGGTGTTTCACGAGCCCGGCCTTTTGAAGCTGAGCGGTTGCTTCGAAAAAGCCTTGACCGGGTTTAATCCACACAACGGCTGTTGTTTCAGAAGTCCCGGTCGGTGTGGTCGCATATCGATAAAACCAAAGGCCCACACCTGCAGCCGCAAGACAAAGGATAAGCACCGCAAAGAGTATGATTCTTGTCCTTTTCATACCTTCTCATCTATTTTCTTATATTTTCTTAAGGCCCTTGTGTTTGCCGTAATGTCCGCCGCTTCCCATTACTACTATATTATTC
>JADFWI010000127.1 GCA_015222985.1 Pseudomonadota bacterium
AAGGGTGCGCCGGCATTCCTTGAATTCAACGGAAATGCCTTCACCCTGTTTTATTAGTGCTTTGAGATCAGCCATGTTTTATTGCTTGATCACAAGCCAGGTGATGAGTTTGAAATCAGACGCATCAGTGGCTTGTTCCTGCTTGTCGGGGATAACAAAATCCCGGCCGGATTGCAGCCCGGCAGCGGTCCGTTTCTGGAACGTGCGGACGATTGCGTTGATAGCCTTGACCAGCAAACCGCTGTACTTGTCCATCTTGGCGCCGTTTTCCGTTCCTCTGATTCTGGCGCATGATCATTACTGGCCTTTCCCGATTTTGCCCACCCTCGTACATGAGAAGTACATGAGAAGGGAACGCCCTTGACATTTTCACATTTGCCTTTTCGCCGGTTTCAATATCCAAAGAAGATAGCCCAAAGTCAAAGGTCATGAGAAGCTGAATCGGAGATGGGGAGAAACGGTGAATCGGGGACACGGCGAATCGGAGACTAAAGGGGGGCAAGTCTACGTTTGACCCTTGCGCCAAGAAGGCCGTATCCTAACCTCCCTTGTTTCTCACTTCAACAGCTCCTTCTTTCAACCTGTCGAACATCTGGCCTTTTCGGAAGCCTTTCCGAAGAGTTGGCTTTCTCGGTAGCCGGCCAACAGGGTTCCTAAGACGATTCTTGCGAATCAAGGCCTTGCGCTTTGTATCGCCGTATTTCCCGAATCTACCGCCCATAGGTTATCTCAAACTCATTGAGTTGCGGCCAATAGTTCACGGTCTTCTCCAGACAGTGTCTTTGAAAATTCGGAAGATGTCACGGTAGAAGTAGAGGCTCATGAGGTCGGTCCCGGTGAAAAAGAGATCGTGCCTTGTCTGCGCGCGTCTGCGCGGGTCCGCGGTTGATTCCCTATTTTCAAGTTGTTTTGGGAAGTTACACTGGTTTCCTTATCATAAACGAGCTCCGAAGTAAAGGCTGACACCTGACAAAGCATTTCCCTTGGCTTGTTTAATCATATTCCATCCTCTTCCATTCCAACTACAAGATACCCCCTATACACACTTTTTTCACACTCGCCACCAAAAAGAAAAAGGCTTTTTTGGTTCCCCAAAAAACCCTTTCAGGTGAATAAGTTGGAGCCAGCGATGGGATTCGAACCCGCGACCTGCTGATTACGAATCAGCTGCTCTACCCCTGAGCTACGCTGGCTTTGTATCTATGTAATCCATTCACCATGCAAAATCAAGAACCATTTCTACGGCACGGCAACCCCCTTGAACACGAACCGGTTCTGTCCTATATAATGGAGAGATCATTAAGCCGGTTTCCGTTGCCCGATGAAAAACATCTCTCGTCGGCTTGAACCAACTTGCATCATGCATCTGGTATCCGGCATCCGATATCGAGCGCAAGCCATTTAGCGCCGCAAAGAGGCGGTTCTCATTGCCAGCCAAATTGTGAACCATTACCAGGTCTATGAAACTCCTTGGTCATTCTATCGCTGATCTCGTCAACACGATTCGCCACGCACAAGGACGCGTCAACTGCACTGGTCTGTCAGGGGCTGAAGAAGCCTACCTGTTGTGCCGCTTGTATGCTGAGATCAAGTCCCCCCTTTTTGTCCTTTGTGCAAAAACCAAGGATGCCGAACGACTGACCAGAGACATCTGTTTCTTTTCGGGAAAAACGAACATTCCGATCATTACATTTCCATCCTACGACATCCTTCCTTTCAAACCTCTTTCCTATCATCCCGAAACATCGTGCCGGCGCATAGAAGCCCTCTATCAGATAATGACCGCCTCGCGGCCTCCCATTATCATCACCACTGTTGCCGCTGTCTTGCAAAAACTGATTCCCAAAGATGCTTTGTCCCGCCTTACCGAATATTTTCTGCCTGGTGAAGAAACAGACCGAGAGGCCTTTGTTCAGAAATTGATTCAAGATGGATATCAAGAGACCGTCCTGGTGGAAGAACCCGGGGATTATGCGATTCGTGGGGGCCTGATCGATCTCTTCCCCCCCATCTACCCTGATCCTATACGCATTGAATTCTTTGGCGATACAGTGGAATCTATCAGAACATTCTCTGCACAAGACCAGCTTTCGCTCAAACCCCTGTCCGAGGTGACAATGCTGCCGGCAAGGGAAACCGCCCTCGAACGCTGCGAAATCGACCATATTGTGGAGCGCATCCGCAGGCAGGGCCAGGTCCTTGAGATTGCCGGCCTGCGCATGGAAAACACAGTTCAAAAAGTAAGAAACCAGGAGCAGTTCCCTGGAATCGGCGGTTTGCTACCCCTCATCTATCCCTCTGTCGGCACCATCTTTGACTATGTTCCAACACAAGCGCTCCCTGTGCTGATCGATTCTGGAGCCATTGAAAAACTCGCCCTTGAAATGGAAGAAACCGTCACCAAGAACTTCCTTTCTGCAACAAGTGACGGTCACCTCTGTGTGGAACCCGAGGCCCTCTACCTGACCTGGTCTGAAGTCGAAGCCACTTTCAATCAACACCCACATCTTGCCTTCAAGATGGTGCCTGTGACAGACAGACTTGCCCACACCTGCAATTTTGCTGTTGAAAATAACGCCCTCATCACACAGCAACTCAAGGCCCGAAGTCAACCGGAGGCATTGCTCAGACCTTTGGTAGACTGGATCAACCGCGCCCATGAAAACGGCTTGGCAACGTATCTATCCTGTCGCACCGTGAAACAATCCAAGCGATTAGAAGGCCTCCTCGTGCCCTACGGCCTCAATCTTCGTTTTCTCGACACGTTTCCGGAACACCCTGATGCCGAAAAGGCGCCAACGATCTGTCTTGGCGAGATCTCTTCCGGATTCATCTGGGCCCGGGAAGCCATGGCCGTCATCACGGAAGATGAGATCTTTGGTCCCAAGCATCGGCTCCCCAAAATTGCAAGGAAGGGACCGAAAGCGCTTTGGGTTGCCTTTGAAGATCTGAAATCAGGTCACCTTATAGTCCATACAGAGCACGGTGTTGGCCGATACGGTGGTCTTGTCAAGCTTGAGGTGTCAGGCCTTGCCAACGACTTCCTGTTCATAGAATACAGGGACGGGGACAAACTGTACGTCCCTGTGGACCGGATGAACTGTGTGCAGAAATACGTGGGTGTAGACGGTGTGGCGCCGCGTTTGGACAAGATGGGTGGCAAGTCGTGGGGGCGAGTAAAGGAGCGGGTCAAAAAATCAATCCGGAAGATGGCCGGAGAACTACTCAAACTCTATGCCTGGCGTAAGGTTCAGAAAGGACACGCGTTTTCGCCACAGGACCGGTATTTCCGGGATTTTGAGGCCGCATTTGAATACACAGAGACACCGGATCAGAGCCGGGCTGTCCAAGAAGTCATGGCCGACATGGAATCCGAGGTGCCCATGGACAGACTCATTTGCGGTGATGTTGGTTATGGCAAGACGGAAATTGCCCTGAGGGCAGCCTTTAAGGCGGTTTGGGACAATAAGCAGGTGGCGCTTCTGGTCCCAACCACCGTCCTTGCCGAACAGCATTTTCAAACCTTTAAGAGGCGCTTTGAACCATACCCGGTTGAGATAGAAACTCTTAGCAGGTTCCGCTCGTTGAGCCAGCAGCGGGCCATTGTTCAAAAACTCAAGGAAGGCAAAGTAGACATTATCATAGGCACGCATCGTCTCTTGCAAAAGGATATATCCTTAAAAGCGTTGGGTCTTGTCATTATTGACGAAGAGCAGCGATTTGGCGTCGCACACAAGGAAAAACTCAAGCAACTCCGCCGTTCAGTGGACGTCCTGGCCCTGACTGCAACGCCCATACCCAGAACACTCCACATGTCTTTAATGGGTATCAGGGATCTTAGTGTCATTGCGACACCACCGGAGTACCGCTACGCCATCAAAACCTACATCTGCCCTCTCAACGACACTGTTGTCGCAGAGGCCATCCACAGAGAGCTTCAACGAGGAGGACAAATATTCTTTGTTCACAACAATATACGCACGATCTGGGCAATGGCACGTCGACTTCAAGCGTTGGCCCCTCAGGTTCGGATTGGGGTGGCCCACGGACGCCTTGACAATGAAGAGCTTGAAAAAGTGATGCTGCAATTCCTACATCACGAAATTGATCTATTGGTATGCACAACGATCATAGAG
>JADFWI010000637.1 GCA_015222985.1 Pseudomonadota bacterium
ATGAACTAACATACCCATATTCCAGATCGTTCTGACTGGATTCCGGCTTTCGCCGGAATGACGGAGTGGTAAACGTCGTTGTAAGGTTAATTATCTCTGTTTTACCGATTATAAGTAGTCCAGGCGTGAGCTTTATTATCCATCGGAGTTCAGGCGTAAGCCTTCTACTTGAGACATAAACCCAAAATCCTTTTCTTGAAACGTATAGTATGGGTCACCGCTTGAATTCCGGCAGGTACGCACTTACCTCTGTCAGCATGGTGTCCACGTCGCGATAGATATTCTTGAGTTCAGTCAAAGCCGCACCCACCATGGGGATATCCTTGGACACCTTGGTGCGCCCGAGTTCCAGTAACCTCACTGCGTATCCGGCCACGCGATCAAAGTTATTCAAAGAAAGGATTAACTTGGGTACCCTTTCCGCATCTTCCTTGGTCAGATCTTGCCGGGAAATCTGAATCACGTACTCGAATATGGCTTGCCGAAGACTCCGGACTGCCGGTCTGTACTCTTCCACGCGGTTCAGCAGCACTACGTCGTTGTACATGAAACCGTCCATGGCGTACTTTATCATATTGCGGGAGATCTCGCCCAGTCTTACTATTTCCTTGATCGCCAGTTCTGTGGCAACGAGCGGCTCTTCGATAAACCTGTCGTCAAGGTATTGAGGGGTTTCGATTGCAGGCCTTACCACTGCCCTTGCAGGAACAATCCACGAAATGAACCTTGAAAATGGCCCCACAATCGGCAAAAACAACGCGGCATCCACCAGCTTGATCATTACATGAATATTGGCAATCTGGTGGGCAAGGTTGCCGCCTATTCTGGGAATTAACCAAAGATAAGGTTGATATAAGACCACTAAGGTTAAGAATGCGCCGAACACGTTGAAAAAGGTGTGGCAAACGGCCGCACGTTTCGAGTCCGTGTCGGCCCCAATGCACGCAATGAGTGCAGTGATACAGGTTCCGATGTTGCACCCCAAGATCAGGGGGATCGCTTCTTTCAGACCGGCCACCATGCCCTGGGAAGCAAGCACCACAATAATGCTCACCGTAACGCTACTACTCTGGACAATGGCCGTGGCAATGGTCCCCACGGTCAACCCTATTAGTATTCCCTTCAGGCTGCCGCTGCTCAACAGAAAGAGATTCCTAATAATATCCTGCGCCTCGGGAGGAATCGCTTTTTTCATGAGAACAAGGCCCAGAAAGAGCATTCCAAAGCCAAGAAGAATCAAGCCGCTATCTTTTACCTTCGAGTCCTTGAAAAATAGATGCAGGGTCATGCCCAGCCCTATGGCGGGAAGGGCCCATTGGTCAAGCTTCAAGGCGACAATTTGGGTCGTTACGGTGGTCCCGATATTCGCCCCCAGGATCACCCCGACGGATTGGACAAAGTCCATCACACCTGCATTGATGAAACCAACAACCATTACGGTGGTGGCGCTGCTGCTCTGAATAATGGCGGTCACACCCGTACCAAGAAGCAAACCGTAAACAGGACGCTTTGTCAGGGTTGCCAAGACCCTTTTCATCCTGCCCCCAACCACTTTTTGCAGACTGTCGCTCATGAGGTGGAGACCGAAAAGAAAAAGACCGAGCCCCCCAAAGACCTGAAACAAGGTTGCCTTTACGGAGATCTCACCCTTATGGGAGACCTTGGCGCCAGGGGGAGCTTCTGAGCCCTTGAGATCTCTTTTTCCTTCCGGGGCGGTAGGTTCCGCAACCTGAGAGGAGGGGGTTGATTCCGGATCAGAAATAGATGTACGAGAAAAGGTTACAAGAGGTATGATCAGAAAAATCATCAGGGCAAAGGCAGGCACCCATAGATAGCGTTTGTGGGCCAACTGTAAGAACAGGGAGGCACAACGAGACTCTCTGCCGGGGGCATGACAGTCGGCTTTCTTGAAAGGCAAAGGGATCATATTCTGAAAGACTGTAGAAGCCGGTCAGATTCGCTCACGAATCACAAGGATATAAAGACGATCAGACGCATCCTCTATAACATCCGAGATATCGGTAATTCGTCGAAGGAATATCTCCAGTTGGAGCTTATTGGCAAGGGGAAGTTCCGAGCCGAATATGCTCCTCATCAGGGCCTCTTCGTGTTTGTCAATTTCCGACTCCATAACTCCGATAGTGGTGATCTTTTCCCGGATGGGAGCCAGGTTGTCATCTGCCTGCAAGGTCTCCTTGAGTGCAAATAGCCTCACAGCCTCCCGAAGGATACGTAACATCTTTGCCACTGTCTCCACGATATCGAGCAGGCCATCCTTATATTCCTCTGGCAGACGAAGTTGTTGGAACACCAGGACGTCAGAAGCGGCCTCTGCTGTGTTGGCTATCTTGTCCACAAACTCGGTCATCATATAGACGTCTTTTCGCTCAATGGGGAGAAAGGCGCCCGAATAAAGGTAGTCACCAATCTTTCTCTGGAGTATGTCAGCCTCGGTTTCGGCATAGTCGCAGTTTTCATGGATAGCCTCGTATTTGGGTCTATCCCCCTGAAAAAATGCCTCAAGACAACGTTTGAAACAGTCCAGGCAGTCATCCACCTTCTCAAAGTGGTCATCAATAAGCTCCATTACCTTTTTTTCTTTTTCGGCAATCATGGAAACCTCCCTTTTGCTATCTCACACTCTTTTTCAAACTGACTAACGGCTTATTCCCTGTCAACAGCCATGTTCAAAATGCTTTTAACCATTAACAACGATAAAGAAAGCAGTCAATTCATATCTTG
>JADFWI010000638.1 GCA_015222985.1 Pseudomonadota bacterium
GAACCGGAATCAAAAATCAAGGACCATACATCCAGTATCAAGCATCCAGTATCAGTACTTTCTAAGGGTGCCAACTTCACTGCCCTGAGGGGGCCATCTCTTCCGAGCGCTGTCTTGGACGAGGCATAGCAACTACTGGAAGCATTGTTTCATTTTTTCTTCTAATCGTGAGCTCTTCCATCGACTGTTCACAATTATTTTCCAAGGGAGATAGATGGGCAATAGAGATCCTGCAATATGGAGTAAAAGGCTTAAGTTGTATGGTCTTACTGTGATTTTCCCTTGACAAAATCAGGGCTTCGGGTTAAAGGGGCGATACTGAAAAGATCTTGTTTTGGCACAAGCCTTTATTCCACTAAGCATTTTAGGATCACTATAGACGGCTGGACAAATGGTATCAAGGTGAGAGGACTAAGATGTTATCAGTTGTCCTGTAGCGGCATGCAACGTGTTGGCTGACTAGAGTCTCAACCTCTACAAACCTAACGATATGGAGTTTCCATGAGCACAACAGAAGAAAAAGAGCAAACTGTAGCTAAAAATGAGCAGGAAAAGGGAGGCGATGAGCAAGCTGCCAAAGTTGCTCCTGTGAAACCAGGAACGTGGCGATTTCTTATACCCATCGCTGCGTTTGCACTAGGGTTCATGTCCCATTTCTCGCTCGGCTGGGTCATCTTGCCACCAATTCTTTATGCTGAAAAACAGCAACCCATCGATTTTAGTCATAAGCTCCATGTAGACGAAGTGGGTGACTGTGAAGGCTGTCACTATTTTCGTGAAGACGGGAGCTTCTCTGGAATCCCTAAGCTGGAAAACTGCGCCGAGTGCCACGAAGAGGCAATGGGAGAAAACCCTGAAGAAGCCAAACTCATCACAGAATATATTGAGCCGGGCAAGGAGATACCGTGGTTGATCTATGCCCGCCAACCCCAGTGTGTCTTTTTCTCTCATGCAGCCCACGTCAAGATGGGCGAGATGGATTGCGCCATTTGTCATGGACCCATAGGGGACTCAGATCATGTGAGACCTTACCAGTACAATCGTCTCACCAAGTACAGTCGGGATATCTGGGGCTGGAACATCGCAGGTTTGTCGAAGAACGGCTGGGACTACCTAAAACAGGCGGATAATTCCGGTGAGATTAAGATAGAACACGCCGCTCGAATGAAGATGGACGACTGTGCAGAGTGCCATATGGAGAAAAGGGGCGTCCATGAGGCCTGCTTCGTGTGCCATAAATAGAGCAATGAGCTGAAGTTTCTTAAGTAAGCTAAAGTTGAGAACTTGAAAAAACTTTTTGAAAAGGTTGTTTCTATTCCTTCAATTTTAGGCACTTTAGTTCACTTTAGGCACTTAACCTAAGGGGAAGACCTATGAAATTGGATAGAAGAACGTTTATTGAGATCATCGTTGGATTATCGGCCGGGGCCGGTGGCGGTTTAATGGCCACGCCCGTAAACTGGAAGTTAATGGATGACATGACCATCTGGTCGCAGGAGCTCTGGCCACGGTACCAGTTGGGAGGGCTGAAAGGTCGCCTTCCTCAACAGGGAAAAGTCACTCACGCAGACTCGGTCTGCAACCTTTGCCCGGGGGGCTGCGGTATAACGGTCAGAAAGGTTGGGGACCGTGCTATCAAGATTGAGGGAAGAGAGGGATATCCGGTCAACGACGGGGGTATCTGTCCCCTTGGAGCTGCCGGCTTACAGCTCCTATACGGCCCTTGGCGAATCCCGAGCCCCTTGAAAAGAATTGGGAAACGAGGTTCAGGAAATTTTGAGAAAATCTCGTGGGATGAAGCAATCAATGAGGTTGTACAAAAACTGGGGAATCTGCGGCAGAAGGGTCAGTCCCACACGGTAGCATGTATTCTTGGTTCTGATGAGGGTACCGTGCCAAGGTTGTTTGATCGCTTCCTGACGGCTTACGGATCACCAAACTTTATCCGCACAGCTTCTGCTGAAGACACCTATGAATTGGCTCTGGGCCTCATGCAAGGAACCACGGGTTCAGTGGGCTATGATCTGGAACGTGCAAACTTCATCCTGAGTTTCGGAAGCGGCCTTATAGAGGGATGGGGCTCACCCGTGCGTGTTATCCAGGCTCACAGCACATGGCGATCCGGCGATTTGAAGGATCGGGCCACAGTCGTTCAAATTGAGCCACGACTCTCCAATACTGCTGCCAAAGCCGACAATTGGCACCCTATTAATCCAGGAACCGAGGCGGCCTTAGCGCTGGGGCTCGCCCATGTAATCATAAAAGAGTCACTATATAATGCTGACTTTATAGAAAAACATACCTTTGGCTTCGAAGATTGGAGTGACTCCAGCGGCAAGACTTACATGGGATTCAAGCGTTTGGTTCGGACCGTATATACGCCTGAGGCCGTATCCAAGATCACGGGACTACCGGCCAAAAAAATTCTCACACTTGCACGGGCCTTTGCTAAGGCCAAACGCCCCTTGGCGGTCTGGGGCCGCGGCAAGGGAACCGTGTCGGGAAGCCTTTACGAGTGTATGGCCGTTCATGCCCTCAACGCACTGACAGGCAATATCAACAAGCCGGGTGGTGTCTCGGCCCGTCCCCAAGTGGCCACCCGGTCATGGCCTGAAGTTGAACGGGATGCCACTGCCTGGTCCGGATCTCGTAGACCTCGAATAGATGGGGCAGGCTCGAATCGTTACCCATTGACCAGGTATCTGCCGGACAGATGGTCCCAAGTCATGAATGGAGGCAAGGCCGGCGCGATCCAGGCCCTCCTTGTCCATGAGGCCGATCCATACTACACCACACTTGACTCTGCAGCTGTGGCCAAGGCTTTCGATGCCATTCCGTTTGTGGTCAGTTTCTCCACCTGTTTGGACGAAACCGCCTATCATGCGGACTTGATTCTGCCCAACCATCATTATCTGGAGCGTTGGGAAGATATACCGACACCCGTGGGTCTGCAAAAACCCATACTCGGCATGCTAAGGCCGGTGGTATCCCCACAATTTGATACAAGGTACGCGGGAGATGTCCTCATGACCATTGCGAAGTCTATGGGCGGATCCGTTGCAAGCGCCTTCCCGTGGGATGATTACGAAACCCTGTTGAAGGAGACCATGGGAGACAAATGGGGCACCTTGGAAAAAGCAGGCTATATAGTAAATGAGGGGTACAAGCCTTCTGCTTGGTCAAAGGCATTTGGCACTCCGTCTGGCAAATTTGAGTTCTATATCACGGCCTTTGACCAGGCAGGCGTAAAAATAGGTAAAGATGTGGGTTATCTCCCCCACTATGAGCCGGTTCAACCGGAGGGGAATCCTGCTACTTATCCGCTCATTTTGATCCCTACGGAATTGATGCGTCTGGCAGACAGTGCTGTTGGAAACCCGCCATTCTGCACAAAGACCCTGGAAGAAACAGAGTTGAAAAAGAACGATCTTTTCGTAGAGGTCAACCCTAAAACCGCAGCCGATTACGGTCTTTCCGAAGGTCATCATGCCATGCTCGAAACAGCCAAAGGGAAAGCCAAAGTACTCGTTCACCTTTTTGAAGGAATCATGCCGGGAGTAATAGGCATCCCTAAAGGTCTTGGACATGCGGCTTATGACGATTACCTGGCTGGCAAGGGCGTTAATGCGAACAGCCTCATTGGCGTCGTGGAAGACCCGGTCACCGGCCTGTCCGCCGCTTGGGGCGTTCGAGCCAAACTGACACGCGTCTAATCATTAAGAAGGGGTAACCATGAAAGAGGTACATCACAAAGCAGACGAACATCATGGAGCACACAAGAAGACTTACAAGTTCGGTATGGTAATTGACCTGGACAAATGCACGGGTTGCGGGGCCTGCATGGTGGCCTGTATGGCTGAGAACAACGTGCCCTTCAGGAAAGACAATAGTGACAGGTTGCGCAGTAACCTCTGGATGCGGGTTTACAAGATCTCTAACGGCCGCCCCTTTCCAGACTTGGACATCTCTTTTATCCCGAGGCCCTGTCAGCACTGCGAGGGCAGCGGCCACCACCATACCCCGTGCGTATCAGTATGCCCGGCAACGGCTACCGATTACAGTCACGAAACCGGCATTGTGAGTCAGGTCTATACGCGCTGTTTTGGGTGCCGGTACTGTATGGCAGCGTGTCCTTACCATGTGCGCGTTTTTAACTGGTGGGATCCGACGTGGCCGAAAGGCATGGAAAAGTACCTGAATCCTGACGTGTCCGTGCGTATGCGTGGTGTGGTGGAAAAATGTAGTTTTTGCTATCACAGATACCAGCGGGCCAAAAACAAGGCATACGCTGAAGGACGGCGCGAGCTTCATGAAAACGAATATCAAACAGCCTGCACCCAGGCCTGCCCTGCAGGGGCCATCACATTTGGAGATCTGAAGAACCCGGAGCACAAGGTCTATAAGTTGAAAAAGAGTCGCTATGCTTTCCGGCTTCTGGAAAAACTCGGCACCAATCCAAAGGTCTACTATGTCTCAACAAGGGACTGGGTCCGGAAAGCGGGCGACGCCTACGCAGGCGAAGAACCAAAGGGTGTAACTCACGTAACTCACGCGTAGTCCGAATTTGGTTCGCTTCGCTCACAAAAGGAATTAGAGGCCACAAAAAAAGTTTAACATCAATAAGTTACAGGATTTCCGAAACATTTTTGCAAGGAGTGACTCTTATGAATTCTGCATCAGCCCCATTTGATTCTGCACTATTCCCGGAAGGTGTCAAACGGTGTAAATTTAAATGGTTTCTCTTCTGGGTCGCCGTTGTGCACGGCCCCCTGATGGTGGGTGTTATTGCCATGCTCATGTGCTGGGGTCTGGCCCTGAATGTGACCTATCTGAACAACAATTACCCATTCGGGCTCTGGATTGCCGCGGACTTGGGCATTATAGCCTTGGGGGCAGGGGCCTTCTTCACAGGTTTCTTAAGGTATATTGTAAACATAGATGAGCTTAAAAACATCGTCAATTATGCCGTGGTTATCGGAGTTGTATGTTATGCGGCAGCCCAGGGCATCCTTGGCGTAGACATCGGACAACCCCTCAGGGGTTGGTTTATTTTCTGGCACGCAAACGTCCACTCCATGCTCACAGAGGTGGCCTTCTGTATCACGTGCTACTTCAGTGTCCTGTGCATCGAGTATCTCCCCTTGATTTTGGAGAATCGACAGCTCAACAAGTTAGGCTTTTTCCACGGTATGGCCCATCATCTTCATGGGGCCATGCCCACTATTGCAGCAGTCGGTGTGTTTCTTTCCTTTTTTCATCAAGGATCCCTGGGTGGTGTCCCTGGCGTCCTTTACGGCCGACCCTTTGCCTATCGTGAGGGTTTCCTGGTATGGCCATGGACGTTTTTCCTGTTCATCCTTTCGGCCATTGCGTGCGGTCCATGTTTCACTATCCTGTGCACCTGGATCACAGAAAAATGTGCCGGAAAGCGACTCGTGAAGAGAAATGTGATAGATATTCTAGCCAAGATTTCAGGCAGGCTCTTGGTACTCTATCTTGTTTTGAAAACCCTCGACACCGTCTACTGGGTTGTCATAGCCGAAAAGGTGGGGGCTCCTCTCAGCAGTTTCTATGCAAATCAGCCTTTTGGCTACTGGGTGTTAATCACAGAACTTGGGATCTTGGGTGTTATCCCGGCGATAATACTTCTAAATGCGAAAGCGCGACAGAATGAGAACATCCTTATTATCGCCTGTATCTTGAACTGCTCGGGGATCTTTATGAATCGGTGGATTATGACCGTGCAGGCGCTGGCCGTGCCGGTCATGTCGTTTGATAAATTCATCAGCTACCGTCCGAACTGGATAGAATACGCGAGCACATTGATGTTTGTCTGGCTGGGCGTCGTTGTCATAATGCTTTCATATCGGTATCTGCCGATCTTTCCTCAAGAGAAAGAGTTGAATCCATCATAGGAAAGGACCTTTGCCATGTTTCCATTTGCTTTTGAGTGGGTACCCGAGGCAACCCGCTATGTCTTCATGGGTTCCCTTTACGCTGTCTTGATCACCCTGATTATCATTTTGCACTATTGTGCCATTCGCGCCTTCCTTGACATGATCTGCAAGAAAGACGATCACAATAGTCATCATTGACTTTTTGAGTTTATCGAGCTTGTTGGGTTTACTGTGTAAACCCAACAAATTTAATTAGCGAGGAAATGGATATGGATCTTGCTAGACTCTTAGGAATCTTGGTCGTTTTTGGTGTACCTGCAATTATTGGTGGAGGCCTTACCTACCACCTTTTCCATAACTGGTTTGCTGTGATCTTGTGGGAAGCATTGGTAGTTTTCGGAGCAGGCACCACCGCCTACAAGGCAGCAGGCAAGTCTGCACCAAGTACGCACTAGTGTCGTGTCATGTATCAAGTGTTTGATGTGAAAGAAAGTAAAACACCACCAATGTCATTCCCGCGAAGGCGGGAATC
>JADFWI010000128.1 GCA_015222985.1 Pseudomonadota bacterium
ATATCTTTGCCGTCAGCGAGGTCTTTGGCAATGCCTGCCTGGTCTCTGTGAGCCGTGCACCAGGTAAGGCGATCAGCGATTTTTTGTGAGGCACGTTTGACCAAATCCATGCAATTGCGTTTATCACGGGGGAAAGGCGCTGTCAAGTCGGGAGACACGCCAACCGCTTGATATTATAGGTAATATGGGTCGCCAGATTTGCCTTGTACGCGTACTTCGTAGGCGGGCTACGGGGGGGCACGCTAACCGCCGTGGAAGCCCAATCACGCCCACAGCGGGCCCCCTGAGGGCCATATATGAAGGCCTTTAGGAGAGACTAACGAAGAACGAAAAACGGGTGTTGCAGCAATTTTTTTTCATTTTTTTGAAAAATATTTTGGGCTCGCAGGCGGACTAGCCGCCGCCCACCTAACTTGGTTGGCCCGAGACGTTTGCTTTATCGAATATCCAGGGTTTCATATAGTATCTTGACAGAAGACAGCTTAAGGTGCTATGGGCAACAAATATTCCAGACCGCTCAGGCACACTCTTGGGTCGATTTTTCGCCGCAAGAACGCTCAGTACGTTAGCCTTCAAAAGCCCAGGCGTTAGGACGAACTGACAACCGGTCATAACTAAATCTAAGCAGGGAGGGTCAACCATGAAACGTATCCTTACCGTTGTTGTATCTTTTAGCCTTCTTGTTGGACTACTCTGGGCACCCTCTGCCCGAGCGTACGATTTGCCGTCAGTGAATCTGGGATTTACGAGTTTTCTTGACGGCGGACCACCTGCCGGACCCGGGTTCTACTTCGCGCAATATATACAGTACTGGAGTTCGGATAAATTTTTGGACCACGACGGGGACAGTCTGCTACCAGATCATGCCGATGAGGACCTGAAGGCCTGGATCAGCCTTTCCCAATTCCTCTATCAGTCGGACAAGGCTTTGCTCTTTGGTGGGAAATGGGGCCTCGACGTGATTGTACCCTATGTCTCACTGGATCTGGATTATGCTGTCCCCGGCCCTTTCCCGGAGGCAAACAGTTCCGGATTCGGGGATCTTCTCATCGGCCCCTATTTGCAATGGGACCCGATCATGGGCAAAAATGGGCCCATCTTCATGCACCGCATCGAGCTGCAATTGATCTTTCCCACCGGAAAGTATGACGACAATAAAGCACTCAATCCAGGCAGCAACTTCTTTTCTTTCAACCCGTACTGGGCAGCGACACTCTTTATGACCCCAAAATGGACTGCTTCCTGGCGGTTGCACTACCTCTGGAATGCCGAAAACGATGACCCCAACAGAGCCAATGCTAATGACACCCAGGCCGGGCAGGCGATCCACCTGAACTTTGCGACCGGCTACGAGGTGCTGCCAAAGAGGCTGCGTTTGGGAGTGAACGGCTATTACCTGAAGCAAATCACCGATACTGAGGTGGATGGCAAGGATATACCAGATTCTAAGGAGCAGGTCTTCGCGATAGGCCCGGGAGCTGTCTATCATTTTTCGCAGGACAACCATCTTTTTTTTAACGCCTATTTTGAGACCGCGGCTGAGAACCGGCCGGAAGGTTCCCGCTTTAACCTGCGTTGGGTACATCACTTTTAACTGGGGTTTGGGCGTCGAAAAACGCTCCTGAGGGGCATCGATCCATCACGAGAGGGAAGCGCGAGTGCATGTCGATGTCCCCGTTCGCGTCTATTCGCTGATCTCCTGTTCTATGATCTTACCTGGTTTTTGGGTGTGGCTGCAATGCTTGTGGACTTGGCTGCAGGCCTCTCCTTGGGTTTGGGGGCTTCGGCCTCACGGATCTCACTCCTTTTTCCAGTGAGTTTGAGTCGGTCTTCTAACCACAAGACCTCCTCCATGAGAGATTTTATCTTCTTCTCTAATAGGGCCATTCTTATCCGTTTGTCCTCAAGGAGACTGTTCAGTTCTGCTTTGTAAATCTTTCCCTCTGACAGATGCTTGATCGCCGATTCTCTGTGTTGGCTCTCGTGAAAAGGCCCCATATTCAGTTGTCGCTACAAGGCGACAACATTGAAGAACTTCTTGCCTGGATCAAAAAGAAATATGATGTGGCTATCCTTTCCGCAGATGATGAAGATAGCGTCCCGGTGGAAGAAACTGATTTCTGGAAGGAGATGGAAGCTAACCGCATAGGTAATTTGTTAGCGGCTGCAAGGCTTAAGGTTGGTCTTATGCAAGCCGAACTGGCTGAAAAACTCGGTTTGCGACAAAACATGATCAGTGATTACGAGCGAGGCAGGAGGCATCTTTCTTCAGCAATGGCTGCGCGCTTCAGTAAGGTTCTCAAGATAAAACAAGGGCGGTTGAGATACTGAGGATTATCACTAATGAGCATGCACTATCCACCTCATCCCAGCGGGTTTATGCGGGAAGTCTATAATGAGTTCTGCGTTAAGCGGCGGCCGTTCTTATGTGGCATTCCTTCAGCAGGGAATGGTGTCTCCACCTATTGACGGAAACATAAACGGCAGGTTGGTTAGGCTCTCGATTCTTGAGTGAGACCCTCTCATGCCAGCTATTGAAATCGTCTTCACCTTCCACCTCGAAAATTATCAGGGCATTGGGCGGGATACTCTTTGCCAGATCCTCGTTTTCCATAAGGAACATATGGAATTCAGTCGAAAGCATAGAGAGAAACTCAGTATGATGTTCCATAGTTAGCCGTCTCCCAGGAATTTCGTTTTGTACTTCTCCCAGTTTCTGTTGATATCCCAATCAGCAAATGTGAGGGCGTTTTCAAACTTGAGATCCAATCTCGCCTTCGTCTTGTTGCCACTTATGTCATATCTGTCTGCATGAGAAAATCCATGTGCGCAATCATATCTTATCACAGGTTTCCATTGGCTTTCGATTTTTACCTCCAGTTGCACCACGAAACGAACGACTCTGCCTTTGTCCGTTTCATGGAAGTGGCGTTTTCTCACCCCATCATCAAAAATGACAACAAAATCAACTACACGTGACATGGATTTACCTATTCAATTAATATAGAGCCAGAAAACCCCAAAAGTCAACGAAAAGACGCCAAAGGTTTCCCTTGTGAACAGTTACAATAGTTCTTTTTGTCACTGTCAATTCTTTTGGTTCCCACAAACCTGATGGATTCGTAAAAAGTCTCAACAGCTTGTCATTTCGAGCGAAGCGAGAAATCTTTCCCATCTAACATGTCGAAGGTATAAGATTTCTCCCTTTCAGCCGTCGTAGCCAGCGCTACTATGGCGAAGTCAGCGCAGTCGAAATGACACATTGACGGGATTCGACTTTTTGTTGTGCCGTCAAACCTGCCGCGGAAAAATTCGCCAAGTCATTGGTTTCGCGAAACGATGGCACTTCTTGATCAGCCATGTCGGCCGATCAAAAGGTCTGCGTCCGTCTGCGTGGGTCTGCGGTTGAAACGGGTAGTTAGCTATTTCCATTCGCCGCTGTTTGGCGCAATGCGGGG
>JADFWI010000639.1 GCA_015222985.1 Pseudomonadota bacterium
ACTCGAGCAGCCTTTCTTCCAGGTCATAAGTCTGTTTCTTCATCTTTTCCCATTCAACATTCGATGTTCAGCCTTCGTAGCCACTTCGGCGAAGTAGGCTTGGACGTTCGATGTTCGATGTTCATTTCTTTGTAACCGTGAACGGTTACGGATTTTGAGACTCCCATAACCGTCCAATATTAGCAATTTAGCACCGACTTTGACGTTACCGTGCTCCCACCATGCGGACCATTGACAAACAGGCCCTCTGCATTATGTTTATTTGATATGGTCAATCAAAACTGCGAATGCCTTTAGCTTCAGCTCAGCCCTATGATTCAAGTCGATCACTTATCCAAGTACTTTGGCACAATCCCGGCAGTTCAGGATATCTCCTTCCGAGTGGAAAAGGGTGAGATTGTCGGGTTTCTCGGACCCAACGGCGCAGGCAAAACCACAACTATCAGAATGCTAAATGGTTTTTTCCCGCCCACTTCCGGTTCGGCCCGCATCGACGGCCTGGATGTATTTGACAGGTCCCTTGAGATCCGAAAACGGCTTGGCTACCTTCCTGAAAACGTCCCCCTCTACAAGGAGATGAGAACAGATGGCTATCTTGGTTTTGTGGCGGATGTGAAAGGTGTCCCGAGGAAGGAACTGCCAAAGGAGGTTGATCGGGTCACGGAGCGTTGCGGCCTGCACGAGGTCCGCAAGCAGTTTGTGGGAAAACTTTCCAAGGGATTTCAACAAAGGGTCGGTATCGCCCAGGCGATCTTAAATGATCCTGACATCCTGATCCTTGACGAACCTACAATCGGACTGGACCCCAAACAGATCATAGAAATCCGTGAACTTATGAAGAGTTTTGCCGGATACAAGACCGTGATCCTCAGTAGTCACATCCTTCCGGAAGTGAGCATGATCTGCCAGAGGGTTGTGATTATGAATGAGGGGCGTATTGTGGCGGAAGACACCCCTGAAGGGTTGGCCGGCAAAGATTCAAGAAAGATCTTCCTGCAAGTCAAGGGGCCGCGGGCGGACGTCCTGGCAAGGATTGAGACTTTGCCGGGCATTGCCGGGGCTTCTGTGAGGGATACATCGGCGGATCACACATTTCAGTATGATTTGGAGATGGAACCGGGCAGGGATGTCCGTGATGCTATTGCAGAGTCGATCGTAGGGGGTGGGTGGTCGCTCCTTGAAATGAAGACCATCCGGCCGAGCCTGGAAGATATCTTTGTTCGCCTGGTGACTGAAGAGGAGTAGCACTACCTGGATCCATGAGAAATTTTCATGCCATTTTACGGCGAGAGCTGTATGTCTATTATTGTTCTCCCATCGCCTATGTGGTGACGACTATTTTTCTGGTGCTTTCCGGCTACCTCTTTTACAGCGCCTTTGCCTATTTCAGCATGATCAGCATGCAGGCCATGAGAATGCCGGGCATTGACGGGATCAATGTGACAGAAATGGTCCTGAACCCAATGTTCGCAAATATGAGCGTGATTATGCTCTTGATGATGCCGCTTCTGACCATGCGTCTTTTTGCCGAGGAGAAAAAGGCAGGGACCCTCGAACTGCTCCTGAGTTATCCTGTTCGGGAAACCGAGTTGCTCCTGGGAAAATTCGCTGCCTGCCTTGTCGTATTTTCCGTCATGCTTGCCCTCACATGGCTCTATCCGATTCTCCTATGGCTCTTTGCCAAACCGGATAGCGGGGCGATATTCTCAGGTTATCTCGGCCTCTTTCTCATGGGCGCTGCTTTTATCGCCCTCGGGCTTTTGGTTTCCTCACTTACAGAAAACCAGATCGTGGCCGCTGTGATCTCCTTTGGGGCGATCCTCATGTTCTGGCTCATCGGCTGGTCTGAGACCTTTGTTGGGCCTTCACTCGGAAAAGTCCTGTCTCACCTTTCGCTCCTTGACCACTTTGAGGGATTTGCAAAGGGTGTGATCGATTCTCGAGATGTGATTTATTATATCGACTTTTGCATTCTCTTTCTCTTTATGACCATGCGGTCTCTGGAGTCAAAGAAATGGCGAGGATAGACCCAACAAAGACCTTTTCCGCCCTGGGATATGCCGGGTTTATCATCATCGTGGCCGCGGCCATAACCTACGGCATGATACCTGCTGCACAAAGCTACGTCTGGATCGGCTGGCTTGTCGGTCTTTTGTGTCTTGCCGCTTATGCGGCAGGAAATTTCAAGACAATCAGGGACTATTTCAGGATGCGATCAACCCGACACGGGGCCAATGCCTTTATCCTGGTCTTGCTCGTTTTAGGCATTCTGATCTTTGTGGAGGCGATTTCCGCCAGGCACAGTGCGCGATTCGACCTCACAGCCACCAAAAGGTTCACTCTTTCCGAACAGACGACAAAGATATTGAAAAATCTGGAAAAGCCGGTCCATGCCACGGCCTTTTACCAGGAGGGAGCGCCGGAGGCTCAAGCGGCAAAAGACCTCCTGGACCAGTATGCCTACGGCTCGCGCGAGTTTTCCTTTGAGTTTGTCGACCCGGATCGCTTCCCGGGAAAGGCGAGACGATACAAGATCACGACCTATGGTACCGTGGTAGTGGAGACAGAGACCCGTGAGGAAAAGATCACGCTGGCTGACGAACAGAAACTCACCAATGCCCTGTTGCGTGTCATCCGCGATGAGGAAAAGGTCATATACTTTGTGACCGGACATGACGAAAAATCCACCGACAATCACGGCAAGGACGGCTACAGCGCTGCAAAGGAAGCCATAAAGGACCAGAATTACGCAGTCCGAGACATTCTTTTGATGCGAGCCCATGAGGTGCCGGCAGACGCTTCTGTGCTCATCATTGCAGGGCCCAAAAAGGCCCTCTTCCCTGAAGAGATCTCAACCCTTAAGCAGTTTGTTGACCAGGGGGGGCATCTGTTGATCCTCGTTGATCCTGAGACCGATACGGGCCTTGCAGCATTCCTGAAATCCTACGGCATAGAAGTTGGAAAGAACATCATTGTGGACAAACTTAGCAGGATCTTCGGGGCGGACTATCTGACCCCTGTTGTCTCCCAGTACGCTGGTTATCACGCCATCACAGAGGATTTTGAGTCTGCATCTTTCTTTCCTGTTGCCTGCTCTATCGGCGTGGCAGAAGATGTGCCCTCGCATGTGCAAAACACAGAACTTGCCAAGACCGGGCCAAGCAGTTGGGCTGAGACCGACTTTGCAATGCTAAAAGAAGGCAGGGCATCTTTTGACAAGGATAAGGATACGATGGGACCCATACCCGTGGCTGTGGTCTCGACAATCAAGGAAAAAATCGAGGAAGCAGAAAAAGATCAGACAAAGAAAGCAGATGGAGACGACCCCGGGGAATCTGATGACAAAAAGGCTGGTCCGCGGCCTGCCAGGATCGTTGTTTTTGGAGATTCCGACTTTGCAGGCAACGCATATCTGAACCTTTCCGGGAATCGGGATTTTTTCATGAACGCCCTTAGCTGGTTGGCCGAAGAAGAGGACCTCATTGCTATTCGTCCCAAGGAAGAACTGAACCAGCCTGTAGTCCTTTCCCACACGCAAGGGCGTATCCTGTTCTGGACATCTGTCGTCTTGCTTCCTGGTGCGATTCTGCTTTTTGGTATTATCGTCTTGCGCACGAGAAGATCGTACGGATGAACCCGAGAAAGATAGCTATTCTTTCAGTCCTTCTGCTCCTGCTGGGAGGATTTTACTATTTTTTCGAAGTCCGTCGGTCGGCAAGCCAAAAGGCAAAGGCCGAGATATCCAAAAAGGTCCTTAATATCGATGCTGAGCAGATTGAGCGAATAGGGCTTAAGAATTCCAAGGGTGTCCTGGCCCTCGAAAAAAGAGGGGAAGAGTGGTTTCTGGTCCAACCGATCACAACCCTGGCTGACACATGGGCGGTTCAGAGAATCGTCGATACATTCGCAGACGGGAGTTGGGAACGGGAAGTCACCCCTCTTCCCGAGGACGTTGCTGGTTTTGGCATTGCCGAGCCTGAGATCGAGGTAATGCTGTCTGTCAAAGGGATTTCAGAACCGAAAAGGGTCCTTGTCGGAGGAGAAAACCCCGCGGGAAACATGCGCTATATCAGGGTGAACCAGGAGGAGAGACTACTGCTGGTCCGCACCCATTTCATTGATGTTTTGGACAAGAACGCGGACGATCTCAGAGACAAGCGGATCATCCGATTCAAAGAAGACACTGTTGCCAAGGTCGTGTGGCGTATTGACAACAAGAGCTTTGAGGCTGAGAGGAAGGAAAACAAATGGGCCTTGATGGAACCAGCCGCAGCCAAGATTGACCAAAGTCGAATCAACAGTTTGATCTGGCGCCTGGAAGGCCTGAAATTTAAGAAGATACTTGAAAAGCCGGACCATCCCTTTTCCTACTACGGCCTGGAAAAACCCTCTGGCGCCGCAAGGCTTATGGATCAAGAGGGAAAGTCTATTGCGAGCCTGATCTTTGGTGCGAGCAAAGGGCCCACGGCATCTTTTTTTGCCAAGGCAGAAGGGAACGATACGGTCTATGAGCTTTCCTATGATTTTGTAAATGACCTGCCAAGGCCGGAAGAAACGGAATAGAAGAAGACCATGACCACAAAACGAGACTACTATGAGATCCTCGGTGTTGGCCGCAATGCCGATGATAATGAGATCAAGGCAAGCTATAGAAAACTGGCCCTAAAATACCACCCGGACCGCAATCCCGATAACAAGGAGGCCGAAGAAAAATTCAAGGAAGCTGCCGAAGCCTATGAGGTGCTCAGAGATTCCGAAAAAAGAAGTATCTACAACCAGTACGGCCATGAAGGTCTTCAGGGCACTGGGTTCTCCGGATTCGGAGGATTTGAGGACATATTCTCGAGCTTTGGCGACATATTTGATGATTTTTTCGGCTTCGGAGGAAGGAGGCG
>JADFWI010000640.1 GCA_015222985.1 Pseudomonadota bacterium
GACATTGTCCTCATAAAAGGGGACGGCGGGATTGGATATCTAGAGATGTCACCCTATGATAGAATCTCTGTCACAGCGGCGTGCGACAAGATTCCTCCTCCTTTGATAGAACAGCTCACAGCAGGAGGAAGAGTCATTGCGCCAATTGTAGAGGGGAGAATTCAAGAACTTGTTTTACTTGAAAAAAGTGACAAGCGTGTCAAACAAAAAGTTATCTGTCGGGTGCTGTATGTGTCTTTAAGAGGAAGGTACGGAATGGGTGAGAAGCCATTACGTCGGGTTTCGCCCTTCTGTTTTTGAGGGAACAAGGCTTGTGATACACTGTAGGTTGGGTTTCTGCCTGCCACCTGCCTGCCAGCGCCAGGCACAGCGGGCAGCTTCAATGCCAGCGTACATGGCAATGGCAGGCAAGTTGCCGCGTAGAAGAGTAACGTCTCCAGGTTTTACGGGAGGAAACCATGAGTTACAAGTATCTGAAGTTTGACGAGGAGGAGGCAATCGGGACCATTACGCTGAACCGCCCGGACAAAAGAAATGCCCTTTCTCTCGAACTACTACAGGAGTTGAGTGCCTTACTCACAACCATCAGTCAGAACAATGATATAAGGGTTCTCATTATAAAAGGTGAGGGAAAGGTCTTTTCTGCCGGTCATGATATTTCTCAACTCGTGGGCCGGGAAATGATTTACTACAAGGCGATCTTTGACACTTGCGTTGAGGTCATGGAGAAGATCCAGCGCCTCCCACAGCCGGTCATAGCCCAGGTTCATGGTGTGGCCACTGCAGCCGGTTGTCAGCTCGTGGCTGCCTGTGATCTGGCTGTAGCCGAGGAAGACACTCTCTTTGGAACGCCCGGTGTAAAGATCGGGCTGTTTTGCACCACGCCCGGCGTTCCCCTTGTACGGGCTATAGGTAGAAAACGGGCCCTCGAGATGCTGTTGACTGGTCGTATGATCTCAGCGCGGGAAGCAGAACAATATGGCTTAATCAATAAGGTCGTTCCTGCCGATCAACTGGCCGCAGAGACCAAGACACTTGCCGAAAAGATCGCCCAGGCCAGCCCCCTCACCGTGAGCATAGGCAAGGAGGCATTCTACACCCAGGTCAATTTGGCTGACCTCCAGGCCTACGATTATGCCAAGCGAGTCATTGTTACCAATCTTTTTGCCGAGGATGCCAGGGAGGGGCTTTCTGCCTTCCTGAAAAAGAGAAAACCGACTTGGAAAGGAAAGTAGTGGCTGGGGCTTTTCAATCAATGCATTCTCTTTTGCAGATACTGAGACGGATATCTTTTCAACTGCGCAGGGAAAACCTGCATCGGGTGGCCTTTGTCCTGTTGGTCTTGATTCTCGTGGCCACAGTGGCTTTCTGGTATTTCGAAGAAAAGCTCGGGTTCTTCGACGCCTTTTGGTGGTCGGTTGTAACCGTGACTACCGTGGGATACGGCGATATCTCTCCGGCCACCCTGGCGGGCCGGTTTGTGGGCATCGCCCTTATGATGCTGGGAATTGGTTTTCTCGGGGCTTTTTGGGGACGCCCTGGACTAATTGGACTTATGCCCGCTTAACCGACTGAGGCATTTGGCATTTGCAGAATGAGACACCCAGGAAAGACAAGGGGGTCAAACCTACACAATTGACAAAACTGGCCGTAATTGATAAGCACAGTAAGTTGGGTGGGGGCTTTGGGGTCGGACCAAGCTAACCATTGTTTAGGTTAAGAGGCTTTTGCATCAACGCTACGTCCTTGACCGGAATTTCACAGGACCATGCGAACCCCTGGGCGATGTAGCGCAGCGTCGTTTCGCGATAAAAAACGACATGAGTCGGGTCGCGGCGGTAGTGCCAGGACGCAAAACGTCCGTCGTCGGCTTGAAAGCAGGTCATGACCGCAAGCCAGCCACCCGGCCGCAGCATCCGCTCGAAACGGGCGAACTCCTCGGCTGGCCGGTGGAAGTGCTCAATGGCTTCGGTGCAGGTGATGAAATCGTAACGACAATCGAGCGGTGCCGGGTCGGGAAAGAAATACGGATCGAACACGCTTACGCGGTGTCCTGCCTCGCAGAGCATTTGAGCCAGCGCCGGCCCTGGGCCGCATCCGTAATCCAGCCCATCCCGGTGTGGCGCCAGCCGTTTCAACAAAGGATCGGCGAGCTTCGACAGAAACCGCCGGTAATCCGCGCCGGCCGGATCGTTCCTATGCTGTAGATAGTGCGCATGTTCCGCATCCGGTGACAGCCTCTGCGCCGGATTTAGGAAGGTGGCCTGGCAACAGTCGCAGCGCCGGTAGTCCCGACCGTCCACGCTCAAGAAAGGCCGTGTCGCGGACGCACCGCACACGCCGCAGCCGTGATTCGCGGCATCGGCGTGCTCCTTCGCGGATCGTTTCTGCGCTCCGCAGGCCGGCGCCCCGCCGGTCAACGATATGCCACGCCAGTATTTTTGCGCGCGACATGGATCATGTTCACCACTTCCGTCGGTTGCGGTTGTTATGGTCTCTCTCATGCGTTATCCTTAAAGATGTTATAAGCACCGTCAGTCCTTGCTTTTACGTCGCACATGGCTGCATCGGCCCGAGCCATCAACTGATCCAGATCCGCTCCATGATCCGGATATAAACTGATGCCGATGCTGGCCGAAATGCCAAAATTGAAACCCTTCGATGCTGAAAGACTTCCGCAACCGGTCCGACACTTTTCCTGCAAGCCGCGCAGCCGTTTCCGGGGCTTCTATTTCCGAGAAAAGCAACACGAATTCATCTCCTCCCCAGCGGCACACCGTAACAGGAAAATGGGGTCAAGCCTGACGTGAAGCGGGACGCTGGTAAAAAAGTAAAAAATGTGAACCCCATCAACTTGATCCACAAACGTCAGAAGCCCATCTCAGTTTTAGAGATAGACTTCTCTTATTCAGTTCATGGCGGTTCCCCTATTATAGGATTGCAGATGGTTTGTTGAAGGTCCCACACGTGTTGTTGTCAGGTAGCAGAACGACCTCATTTTGTCAAGGATTACAATGCATAATAGGTCACATTGCCTGAAGCCATCCAATCCTAAGAGAAAGGTGTAACGAAAAGTAACACTTTTAAAAAAAGGCCGTCAAAAGACAGGACAGGGTTTAGCAAAAAAGATAATCAGCTATGTTCAGAGTTGGCTTGCCAGGGGTCAATAGGTTGACACATTGGCAGACCGCGAATAGAATCCGGACGCATTTCCATGCTCAAATATTTTAACAAAGAGGCTCTAATCGTTTGAAACTATTGAGAGAATTGCCTGTCCGCGCTATTAGGGCATGATTCCTGCTATCAAGAAGAGGCGGAGTTGAGTATACTTACATAAAATGAACGCGATCATTGTCAGTGATTTACATATAGGATGTCGATACTTTTTATATCAGGGCTTCGAGCGCTTTCTCGGAAATATTTCTGAAGATCATGAACTTATCCTGAATGGAGACATCATCGACAAGCCTTATGCGAAATTGGAGCCGCCACATCAGAGGATCCTGGACCTTATTGAGCAGATCTCTTACCGCCAGAGGGTCGTTTGGGTTCGGGGGAATCATGACAACGGCTATCTCCCAAGAGGGTTCGGGAAAGTACATTTTAAGAGCCTCCACACCATAGAACATCGACTCTTAATCGCCCATGGGGATGATTTCGATGAGATCATGCCCAGGAACCAAGCATTCATAAAGGCCTTCAAGCTGATGCACGATTTGAGGGTAAAGCTGGGGGCAAAACCAGTGCACGTGGCCCATTACGCCAAGAGATGGGAGGCCTTCTACAGGGTGCTGCGTAGCAATGTGATGATGAACGCCGTGAAATGTGCCATGGAAAATGGGTATGAAGCGGTCACTTGTGGCCACACTCACTACTCAGAGGTTACGCAATTCAATGGTGTCACGTACATCAACACTGGCGCCTGGACTGAGTTTCCCACCTTTTACCTTCTTGTGACCCCCGAAGCAATGACTCTAAAGATGGTTGGTGATGCATTCTAAACCCTCACGCCAAGTCTATTGCGGCGTTTTTTCACCTGTTTCCACGATCCCGCTGTCCAACGACTCCTGCAAGATACGGATGTGGCTGTTTTCTTCTTCAATGATCGCGTCCAAGTGATCCAGTGTCTCCTTTTCATCTATAAAGGGGCGCATCATCTCGTAGAATAGAACCGTGTCCCTCTCAAATTCAATGGCTAACGTAAGCAGGTCCTTAATGTTTTCGATTGCAAATATCTAATCACCCCTTTCGTGAATATCACAAAAAAACAAGATTTATTGACGTTTAGTCAACCGCATATCAAAAGATATTGTCTTTGTTCAAACCTTACATATCATATCTTAATCTACGACCTCCAAGGGTATAGCTGATCCAAGATACTACGCCCTAATATAGGATCACCAAGACCTGGGCCAAGGGTTTGACAGTTGTGTATTTTAGGTGATAAAGCGGGGTATATTGAAAATTCGCAGCCGATTGTGCTATAGGCACTTTTCATGATAATCTTTCAAGTCGCAATATAACCAAAGATAGGGGTTGTACCCTCATGGCAGCGGACAAAGCTCGTACATTGTATCGAAGATTCAAGAGTACGGGCCTTTACCGTTTTCAGAGCAACTGGAGGACTTTCTGATGGCCAAAAAACCAACCTATGAAGAATTGGAAAGAAAATTTAAGGAATTAGAGAAAGCGGTGATTGAACGCAAGCGGGCCGAGGACGCATTACGGGAGTCAGAAGAACTGTTCAGAACTGTTGTCGAGACTGCTCCCAGCCTCCTTCAGATTTGTGATGCAGAGAATAATAACATATACGTCAGTCCTAACTGTGAAGAGATTTTTGGCTACACTCAGGAAGAGTTACGGGGTGAACCGATATGGTGGGTGCATGAGGATGATATGCCAAGGGCAAAGCATCTCCATGATCGCACCTTCCGCGAGGGAGTGGGAGGCAAGAACTTCGAATACAAAGCGGTCAAAAAAAATGGAGAATTGTTATATGCTTCAAGCTCCTGGGAACCGCTTAGAGATGCGGAAGGGAAATTTAAAGGCATTGTTTTCCAGACAATTGACGTCACTAAGCGCAAGCGGGCAGAGGAAGAAAGAAAGCAACTTGAGGCCCAATTCCAACAAGCCCAGAAGATGGAGTCCATTGGCACGCTGGCTGGTGGCATTGC
>JADFWI010000129.1 GCA_015222985.1 Pseudomonadota bacterium
AAGAAAGGAGGTGAATTGTTGTGCGAAGGATTTTTGTTTTGGCCGGGTTAATTGCCTTTGGCCTCTTTGCGGCTGGCCCGGCCCTGGCTCATACCCCGCTTTGTTCGTGCTATGACAACGGGGATGGAACCATTACTTGCGAGGGTGGTTTTTCTGATGGGTCCTCGGCGGCCGGTGTGGCTATCAGAGTAGTCGACGCAGCCGGAAAGGTCCTCATACAGGGCAAGATGAACGAAGATAGCGAGTTTACATGCGAGAAACCGGCAGGATCCTATACTGTCCAGTTTGATGCCGGTCCGGGTCATCTGGTGGAAGTGAAGGGTGACGATATCGTGGAGTGAGGCTTTCCAGAGACCATTTCACATCGTATTTGGGGAACGAGGAGGGGCTGTCCTCCTCGTTCCGGTGGTAAATCGCCCCTGTCTTGCTGGGGAGATCCCTGGAAATTTTATAACACAAGAAAAAGGAAAAAGACAGAATAGAGGAGGATGTATTGTGAAGAAGGCAATATTTGTGTTCGTTGGATTCTTTGTATCTCTGTTGGTTAGTGTTCCTGCTTTTGCGCATTTTCAGATGATTTACACGCCTGAAATCGCACTGGAAAAGGGAGAAAAAATCGACCTCAAGCTGGTCTTTACCCATCCCTTCGAGGCCGGGCATACCATGGACATGGGCAAGCCCCAACAGTTTTTTGTCATCAGTCAGAGAGGTGAGGAAGGCAAACCGAAAAAGACCGATCTCTTGGGGTCGCTAAAGCCCATCACCTGGAAGAGCCTGACAAATTCGGGCAAAGCTTATGAGGCGACATCCGTTAAGGTCAGAAGTATGGGCGACTATGTGTTTTGCCTTGTTCCCGAACCATACTACGAGGCGGAAGAAGACATCTACATTCAGCAAATAACAAAAATGGTGCTCAACGTTGCCGGCATCCCCGGCAACTGGGCCGAACCTGTCGGTCTGCCTGCAGAGATCGTCCCTCTGGACAAACCTTACGCCCTGTGGACCGGCAACCTGTTCCGCGGTGTGGTGCTCAGCAATGGCAAGCCCGTTCCAGGCGCTGATGTCGAGGTTGAGTATATGAATCATATGCCGGAGATGAACAAAAACGCCTTCGCCAAGAAAGCAAAGGCGGAAGCGCCCCAGGATTCCTTCGTAACCATGACCATCAAGACCGACGCCAACGGAATGATCACCTTCGGCATTCCCAAAGCCGGTTGGTGGGGTTTTTGCGCTCTCGGTGTTGGCCCCGATGATAAGTACAAGGGCAAAGAGAACTCCCAGGATGCCGTTATCTGGATCAAGGCCGTAGATATGAAATAGCCGGCCTTCTCCATCTTTCACCCCCGTGTGCCGGCACCGGCACACGGGGCGTCTGCAACCAGTGAGCTTGCAGCCCCCACAAAGCACCGCACTCCAGAACTTCAATGCCGTTAAGCCAGCAGGTTATGATTATCATGACAACGAATTTCCGGGTCTACACACCTAAACAGGAAAAAATCTTGCTTGCCATTTGCTGGGCGGAATTTGTATGGTTCAGAAAAAACCAGACCCAAAGGGGGGTAATTGACCGTTGTCACAAAACAACATTCCCGGAAGAGCCGATCAGTAGACAAAGAAATGAATCGCGTCACCCTGGTCTTTTCCAGCCACCGACCGGAGACTGTGCACCTTGCGTCCCGGGCCATGCGCTGTCATGACGCAATCTTTCTGGAAGAACCGCCCACGCCGCAATTTCACCCCATGCTCAAAGGAGATATTGCAATTGAGGATTATCTGCTGGAAAGAGACATTGAATTTCCTGAGTTCAGCTACAGAACGTGCGAACTGTTCCGCGACCTCAAGAAAGAGGGAAAGGCGCTTTATCAAGTAGAACCCTTTTTGGATGTTCTTGGAGGCATTCACGACTTTTTTGCTGAGGGAGGAACGTTCAGGGACTTCGATCCACATTCGACGCAATTCCAGGTTTACCAAGCCGAAAAGAGGGCAACCGGGACGCTCCTGAATTACTACCAGACGGTTCTGAAGGGGTCTTTTGAAGCCACCATAGAAGCCGTGAAGCAATTTGCCCGGGCCGATGCGGCAAGAATTGCCTTGCGCGACAAAATGCGCGCCAGAGCACTAAAACCCCTCCTGCTATCCTTTCCCTCAGCTTATGTTGAAGCCGGCTATATCCACTACGCCCTTTGGCGAGAACTTAAAAAGAGGCTTCCCGCTCCGGTCCACCTTAAACCCGTCTTCCTTATGGCCCCAGTAGTAAAACCTCTCTTGGGAAAGCATCAGGCCCTCGGGCCGGGAGACATTCTGACCTTGCTCTATGTGTTTCACCCCAATATCCAAGGAGAGCGGCTGGACCTTCTCGCTGCCAGGAGCCTGGTGTATGTGAAGCTCCTGGAAAAGGAAGAGATGACAGAAGAGGACGGGCGCTATCCCCACACCCGAAACGAGGTGGAGACAATTCAGAAGGTGGAAGGTCTCTCGTTTGATGACTGCAGGACTCTTTTCCCGAAAATCCGCCTGGTCAAGACAAAAAAAGCACGGTCGATTGTGGAAGCGTTTCTTTCCACTTCAAATCAGCCACCACCAGTAGAACTGGTGGTATGAGGAAGGCCCCTAAAGGGGGCCTGTACCCTCGTTCATCCTTTTTGACAGGATGAACAGGATCTCAAGGATTTGGTTTTTAATTTCTCCCTTCCCTGCTTGCCTCGCCATAGCATCTGCCAAGCTGCGACGGCTGGATGGAAGGTAGAAAACTCAATCCCGTGCAGGGCAGAAAAAAA